>JAFVZD010000091.1 GCA_017508345.1 Clostridia bacterium
GCTACTATTATCTATTATTGGCATCTTACCATTATTGATAGCGTGTGCATTAGTGATAATCAAGCTCTTTTCATTCTGTCTATATATCTTAGTTAATTCCGCATATGGCACTAGCCCCGACCTAATTATATCCGCCAAAACATTTCCAGGTCCCACACTAGGTAATTGATTTTTATCTCCCACCAGTATGAGTTTTGCCGTAGGCTTTAATGCACTGAGTAGATTATTCATCAATTGCACATCCACCATAGACACCTCATCCACTATCACCACATCATCGGCTAGCGGATTTCGCTCCGTCCTAATGAAACTATCCTCATCATCCTTGTGCCCATAATCCAGCATTATTGCTCTGTGTATAGTACTAGCATCCTCGCCCGTACTCTCACTCATCCTTTTGGCAGCCCTACCCGTAGGTGCCAGCAGATTAATCATCTTTTTTTGTGATTTCAGTATACTCAATATACACTTGATAATTGTAGTTTTACCTGTACCCGGTCCACCCGTAATCACTGCCACACCATTATTTACTGCTACCTCAATAGCCTTTTTTTGGTCTTGATGAAATTCCACATCATTGAGTTGCTCGTATCTACTGATATCCTCCGTGATGTCTACATCCTTGGTATCGTTAGCCACCAACATCAATAACTTGTTAGCAATGCGTTGTTCCATTAGATAATACTTCACTAGCATCACACACTGGATGCCATCTATCTCTAGTATTTTTACAAACCCCTCCAATACCAAATGGTCCATCACACTCTGTATAGCAGTAGCATTCTCATCCACATCAATCTCCAATAGTTTAGCCAAATCCTTTTGCATTCTCTCTATTGGTAAATATGTGTTGCCCTCCTTCTCACTACTATCACTCAGCACAAATACTATACCAGCACGGATACGGAATTGACTATCTGCTGCTATCCCTAGATTCTTAGCAATCTTGTCCGCGGTACGAAAACCTATTCCTGTTATGTCCTCCACCAACCTATAAGGGTTATCCTTAATCAGTTTTTCTGTCATATCTCCATATTTATTAAATATCTTGACTGCCATATTGGTACCAATACCATACTTTTGCAAGAATATCACACTATTCTGCATTTTCCTAATCTCTAAGAAGGCTTGTCCAATATCCGCCGCCTTACTCAGGCTCACTCCCTTGACATTAGATAGTTTTAGCGGATTCATCTCAATAACATTTAGAGTGTCTTTTCCAAACATTTTTACTATATTCTTTGCAGTCACCGGCCCCACCCCGGGTATTAGCCCACTAGATAGATACCTAATGATATCCTCCTCACTATTAGGCTCCGTCACCTCACATGTCTGTACATCAAATTGCTGTCCCCACTTTTTGTTAGACACATACTTACCTGTGACTTGCACATACATACCTTCATACAGAGAGGGCATACTGCCAACAATAGTAATTTTTTCACCATTGCTCTCAATATGTGCCACAGTATAGCCATTATCTTTATTCTCAAAGATAACATTGATTACCATTCCGTTTATTACCATATACCCTCTCTTTTATTGAGAAAGTTATCCACAATTCCTACCTTTTTTGTGGATAACTTTCCCTATTTTTATTTCTTGTATTTACGCTAATATCTCATCCAATTTAGCCAGCAATTTATCAATATTTGCCTTTTTTTCACTACTCACAGCCAATATATCCGCTGTCCCCACACCTAGAGTATTGGCAAGTATTTGTATTTGCTTGCTTACCTGACTAGGTTTCAACTTATCCAACTTTGTAGCTATTATGCTGAAAGGTATTTGATAGGTATACAAATACTTTAACATCAGTTGATCATTTTGATTAGGCTCGTGCCTAATATCCACCAGCACAAATACATGTCTAAGATTTGGACTATTCTCCAGATATCCACCTATTAGGTCCTGCCACTCTGCTTGTTCTTTTTTACTAGCCAAAGCATAACCATACCCAGGCAAATCCACTAGATGAAATTCATTATTTATCACAAAATAATTCACTAGCCTCGTCCTACCCGGTGTAGCACTAGTCTTGGCTAATTTTTGCCTATTGCACATAGCATTGATTAGGCTGGATTTCCCCACATTACTCCTACCTACCAGAGCAATCTCTGGCTTATCAAATTCACCCACTCTACTAGCATTAGCCACACTAGTCACAAATTCCGCTTTCTTTATCTGCATACTCCACCTCACTTGACTTTTGTTTATTTTGCTTTCTTTTGTCTAGCCATCTCCGCCTTGTCCATTGCTATCATCCTCTGCAATGGTGACATCTCAGGCAATGGCTCATCCGGAGCAATCTCCAATACCTCGTGAATATCAGTCACTAGATGTATGTCCAATTGATCCCTAACATCCTTAGGTAAATCATCCAAGTTACTCTCGTTATCCTTTGGCATAATAATAGTCTTGATTCCAGCTCTCAATGCGGCAATGAGTTTATCCCTCACACCACCAATAGGCATTACCCTACCCCTGAGAGATACCTCACCCGTCATAGCCAAATGCTTGCGTACCGGTCTATTGGTATAAGTACTAGCTATAGCTGTAACTGTAGCAATACCCGCACTAGGGCCATCCACTCCACTAGATTGAGGGTGGTTGATGTGCAATACACTCTTTGAGAATGTCAATGGGGCAATATTCAATTCATCCGCCATATTCACTACCACAGTGTACGCGGTCTCGATAGACTCCTTGAATACATCCCCCAATTGTCCAGTCAACACCTTTTTGTCCGCACCATATACAGCCTGAGCCTCAATAAGTAACGCACTACCACCTACACCATTTACACCCAAGCCTACTACTTCACCCACATTACCACCTTGGAATACATCCAATTCTTTCATCCTGTCATTACCTAGATAATCCACTAGATTGTCTACTGTTATATCCTTAAACTTTTTGCCATCTACGCGTCTAGTAGCATATTTTCTACACACACTAGCCAATGCTCTCTCAAAGCCACGCACTCCAGCCTCGTATGTGTATTGTCTAATAATGGCACTGAGTATCTCATCTGTAAATGGTACAGTCCCCTTAGGCAAACCAGCATTAGCCTCTTGCTTAGCAATTAGGTGACGCTTAGCAATCTGGATTTTCTCAATCTCAGTATAACTACGCACCTCAATTACCTCCATTCTGTCTAGGAGTGGTCTAGGTATATTACTCAATTCATTAGCAGTCAATATGAACATAACCTGACTCAAATCATATGGCAATTCTAGGAAATTATCTTTAAAGTGGTCATTCTGTGCTGGGTCCAATACCTCTAATAACGCACTAGCAGGGTCACCCTTGATATCCTTAGCCATCTTGTCTATCTCATCTAGCAAGAATACTGGATTGATAGTACCAGCTTGCTTCATACCATTGATAATCCTACCTGCCATTGCTCCCACATATGTCCTACGATGTCCGCGTATTACACTCTCGTCACTCACACCACCTAGGGATACTTGCACAAATTTTCTACCCATAGCAGCGGCTATAGACTTAGCAATAGATGTCTTACCTACTCCCGGAGGGCCTACCAAACAAATTATCTGTCCATTAACCTTACCAGTTAGTTTGATTACTGCTAGAGACTCTATTATCCTATCTTTTACCTTGTCTAACGCATAGTGGTCATTATCCAATACCGCCCTCGCCTGCACTAGGTCTAGATTGTCCTCTGTCTTTTGTGTCCAAGGCAACTCTATAATAGTCTCTACAAAATTACGAATATACCCGAGCTCTGGTGAACCAAAAGGCAACTTCTCCAATCTATTGATTTCCTTTAGCACCTTTTCTTCACTTTCCTTTGGCATTCCCAATTCTTGTACTTTTTTGCGGAATTCCTCATTCTCAGACACTTCGCCATGCAATTCATCATTGATAGCATGCAATTGCTCACGCAAGAACATCTCTTTTTGAGACTTAGCAATGCTGTCATTCACCTTACGCTCTATCTTTTGCTTGAGTGCCAATACCTGCTTTACATTATCCATGAGTCTATTAATCTCACTCAATCTCTCCTCTACATCTAGCATCTCTAGTAGACTCTGTTGTATCTTCATATCCCCCTTAGCCACTAGATGTATCATCATATCAGCAAATTTACCCGGGTCCATATCCGTGCCCAATAGTTGATTCTCTAGCGCTAGTGGCAAGAATCTCTCCTTTCGGTTGAGCTCACGCAATTCACTCTTGATAGCATTCATTCTCTGGAATGCGAGTACAGTATTAGCATTGACCTCACTCACTGGTGTAGCAGTCAATATAAAGTCTGGCATAATGCTGTGGATTACCTCAATCTTTACCCTCTGCAACCCCATCATAGTAACCTCTACATTGTTACCGTCTTGCTTGAATAATTTAATCTCACACACACATCCCATATCACAAAAGTCCTGTATAGTAGGATTAGCTATACCATCCTTGCTAGCCAATAACACTACTTTTTCGCCCCTGTCATATGCCTCTTTTAATCCCTTCAATTCTCCTACATTATGCATATCACATGTGATGTTTACATAAGGTACTGCCACAATGTTACTGAGGAATACACCTGTATATTTAGCACTAAAATTCTTTTTCTCTACTTGCTCATTATCTTTGTTAGTTTCACTCTGTTGCATTCTACATCTACTCCCTATATATAGTTATACATATGAGTATACCCCAAAACGCCAAAAATTGCAACATTTTTTCTAATTTTTACCCTGCCAAAAACACTTTTATTGCCATATTTTCACTCCACAGTCACAGATTTTGCCAAATTCCTCGGTTTATCCGGGTCGTTACCCCTTTTTACAGCCAACAAATACGCCAACTGTTGCATAGGTCGTATAGACACAATTGGTGCATAAATATCCTCTACATTAGGTATTTTTATCACTTTCCACACATCCACACCTATATCCTTATTAGTTACCAATATCACTTGCCCTCCCCGTGCCATTATCTCCATAATATTGCTCTCCACCTTATCCACCATCTTTTCTTGCGTCAATATCACTATCACTTTGCTCATAGGCGTTATCAATGCTAGACTACCATGTTTCAATTCCCCCATAGGCATAGCCTCACAATGTATATAACTCACCTCTTTTATTTTTA
>JAFVZD010000092.1 GCA_017508345.1 Clostridia bacterium
AATCCGCAAGATGAAAGCGGCGTTGTGTGAATTGGTAATAAGTGGCATTGCTACCAATATTGAGGAGCAACTGCGAATTATTAGTGATGATAGATTTTTGTCTGGCGAATATGACTTAACATTTATGAGCAAATAGGGGAATTTATGAATAAATTAAATTTTTTGAAACCAGGTATAGAATTGGAGCGTGGCGGTAGGTGTACGGCACCAACACTAGACAATAAGGAACCAGAGCGTAATTGCCCTAATTGTCACAAGGATATACCAGTGAGCGTACTTAGGGATAATCAACTGGTATGTGCGTGCGGTTATCACTTTCGTATGTCTGCCCGTGATAGGATAGATACACTAATGGATAAAGGGACTTTTGAAGAATTGTTTGGTCAATTTTGGTCGGATAATCCGCTAATGTTCCCAGGCTACGATGAGAAATTGCAAAAAGCCCAAGACGCTACGCAGGAGCGAGAGGCAGTAATATGCGGAGTGGGTAAGATAAGTGGTCAAAAGTGTTGTATATTCGTAATGGACTCTAACTTTATGATGGGTAGTATGGGTAGTGTGGTTGGCGAAAAAATCACACTAATATTTGAGTACGCACATCGTCATCGCTTGTCCGTTGTGGGATATACCGTTTCTGGTGGTGCGAGAATGCAAGAGGGATTGCTTAGCCTAATGCAAATGGCTAAGACTAGCTGTGCAGTCAAGCAACACAGTGATGCCGGGTTATTGTATGTAGCAATGCTTACAGACCCTACAACAGGGGGCGTGACCGCTAGTTTTGCAATGGAGGCTGATATAATCTTGGCAGAACCCGGTGCTACTATTGGTTTTGCGGGTGCTAGGGTGATAGAGCAGACTACAAAGAAATCTCTACCAAAGGAATTTCAAAAGGCAGAATTTAACCTAAAACACGGTTTTGTGGATGCCATAGTGGAGAGGCACAATCATAGGGAGTATTTGGGTGAGATATTGAGGATGCATAATGGAGGATAATATGACACAAATTCCGTACGAGAGGGTGAAATTGGCTAGGAATAGCACTAGACCTACTGGAATGGATTATATACGCAATATATTTACTGGCTTTTTGGAATTTCACGGAGATAGGCGTTATGCTGATGACAATGCTATTGTGGGCGGTATGGCTTGGCTAGATGATAGACCAGTGACCATAATAGCGATAGAAAAAGGACATACCGCTAGGGAGCGTGCTATGCGTAATAGTGGAGCACCGCATCCAGAGGGGTATCGCAAGGCATTGAGGTTGATGAAACAAGCGGAAAAGTTTGGTCGTCCTATCATATGTTTTATAGACACATCGGGGGCTTTTTGTGGTATTGAGGCGGAGCAACGTGGTCAAGGTCAAGCCATAGCGGAGAACCTAATGGAGATGAGTACATTGTGTGTACCTATTATATCAATTTTGATTGGCGAAGGCGGTAGTGGAGGTGCTTTGGCACTGGGAGTGGCGGACAAAGTTTGGATGTTACAAAATGCCGTGTATTCGGTAATTAGTCCAGAGGGATGTGCTAGCATACTTTGGAAAGATGCTAGCCTAGCACCAAAGGCCGCCGAGAGTCTAAAATTAACCGCGGAGGATGTAAAGTCTTTTGGAATAATAGAAAGGATATTGTCAGAAAAAGACATAGGTGAGGCGGAATTTTATAGCAGAATAAAAACATTATTAAATGAAGAAATAAATGAATTGTCAATAGAGCCCGACTTAGTGCAAAAACGTTATGATAGATTTAGGCGTATTGGCACAAAAGAAGTGAATAAAAAGGATTAGGTATGTGTGTATATAAGAAGTTTTGTAAAGAAACACTGGATGAGCAAGGTAAACTAATTGATTGGGAACTGACTTTTCCAGACAACTTTAATTTTGGTTATGATGTAGTAGATGCAGTGGCTAAGGAACACCCTAACAAGAGGGCGTTAGTGTGGTGCAATACTATGAATGAAGAAAAGACCTTTACTTTTGAGGACATTAGCAAGTATAGCAACAAGGTAGCTAACGTATTTTTAAATGCGGGACTCAAACGTGGCGACAGAGTGCTGGTAATATTAAAGCGTCACTACGAGTATTGGTTTGTGGCTACTGCATTACACAAGTTGGGCGTTACACTAATACCGGCTACACATATGTTGACAGTAGATGACCTAGTGTATAGGATACAATCTTCTGGTTGTGCGGCAATAATTTGTTCGCCATTTAGTGATGTACCTCAAAAGGTTACCGAGGCGGTCGCTATTGCTAAGGCGGATTGCAAATTGTGGACTGTGCAACAGAAGGTAGAGGGCTATATGTACCTAAACGAGCAGATGGAGCGTTGCGTGGATACCTTGGAGAGGCAAGAGACCCGTGCAGAGGATGAAATGCTCATTTACTACACATCGGGTACTACGGGACATCCAAAGGGCGTTATACACGATTTTACTTATCCACTGGCACATATTATGACATCCAAGTACTGGCACCAGTCTATTGATAACGGTCTGCATTTTACTATGTCCGAGATTGGTTGGGCAAAAGCGTCTTGGGGTAAGATATATGGTCAATGGTTGGTAGGTACTGCGGTAATGGTATGTGATTTTGACAACTTTGACCCCAAATATATTGTAAACATAATTAATAAGTACGGAGTAACTACATTTTGTGCACCGCCTACATTTTTTAGATGTTTTGTGTTGATGCGTAATATTCCAGAAATGCCAACACTACAACACGTGACCACCGCGGGGGAATTTTTATCTCCCGATGTGTACGAGAAATTTTACCAAAAGACTGGACATCATATTTATGCTGGATATGGTCAGAGTGAAACTAGCTTGCTGGTAGCCAATATCCAAGGTGTGGATTACGTAGAGGGCAGTATTGGATACCCATCACCTCAGTATAATGTGCAATTATTGAATAGGCTGGGCGAACCCGTAGGTGTAGATGAAGTGGGGGAGATTTGTGTATTGCCGGGGGACAAAAAACGTTTGCCCGGAATGGTATGCGGGTACCTCAATAATGCGGAGCAATATAGTTATGTTTGGCGAAATGGCGTGTACCACACGGGGGATTCGGCTACAAAGGATGAGAACGGCAGATTTTGGTTTAATGGTAGATTTGATGACATTATCAAGACGGGCGGATTTAGGGTAGGTCCAATAGAGATAGAGAACGTATTGATGCGTCACGAGGAAGTAATTGAGTGTAGTGTGGTAGGTGTACCAGATA
>JAFVZD010000093.1 GCA_017508345.1 Clostridia bacterium
CTGTTTTGGGCACAGAATTATCCACCATTCTTTGCACCACCATCAATCATATCCATACGCACCTTGTACTTACCACCAAAAAATTGCGTACCCAAAAAAGCCCTCAATATCTTCTTCGCCTTACCAAAATGCATTAATCTACCAGGCAATATCAATACATTGGCATCATTGTGTTGTCTACTGAGCATAGCCATATCCACATCTGTACACAAACCCGCTCTAATTCCCTTATTCCTATTAGCACAAATAGACATACCAATACCGCTACCGCAGATTAGTATACCCCTATTCTGTTCATCTTTTTTTACTTCTTTTACTAATTTTTTGCAATAATCAGGAAAATCCACTGATTCCCTACTACCCGTACCCAAATCCACACATTCCACACCAATTTTCTTTAGGTATTCTACTAGCTTTGCCTTTAGGTCAAAACCAGCATGGTCATTAGCAATATACAGCATATTTTGTTCCCTCCTATATATATTATATCAAATATTTTTGATTTTAGCAAACAAAAACAGAGTATTTTTTGTACTCTGTTAAAATTTTTTTTATTTTGGTTTATTTTTTGACCCAAGTGGTCTACCGCGCTTGCCAGGATTCTTGACTACATACAACTTGCGACCTTTCTTGTTTAGCGAACCTTTTGGTCTACCACGCTGCCCCGGATGCATAGGTGCTACAGTCTTTCGTCCTTTCTTGTTGAGTGACCCCTTTGGCCTACCTCTACCTCGTTTCTCTTCCTCATGTAGTACCTCTACTGCTCTAGTTGTCTTGATATTGCCGTTGTAATCCATAGGTGGTACAGTAACCTTTCGTACCGGAATAGGTATAATCCTAGTATTATCTGATTCTACTCTTAGTCCCATATAATTACTACTACCTTTTTTCTTTAGATTATTAGATTTCCACCCATGCCTACCTAGACTGGACTTTCTCTCATTACGCCTTACAAAATGCACAATAATCACTATCAATAATACAGCCAGTACCACGCAACCACCCACAATAACGAATATTATAGGATTGATATCTTCTGCAAATTTTGCCTCCAAATCCATACTGCCATTAACTGCTAGTGACAATGTAGCATCTGTACTAATCAAATTGTCATTAACCATCCAGCCCACAAATCGGTAATTCTCATTAGCAATAGCCTTGACTGTAATGGCTTCCCCCAATTTTGCATACTGACTAGCACCACTGACCACCCCCATCTCTGTGTCATTACTCTTGATACTAATGTACTGCAATCCTGCAAAAATAGCATTGACCACCAATACATCACTATCCACCACAATATTTAATGTGGTTTGCTTGCTCAATATTTGATTGTCCGCCACCCAATACAAAAATTCATAATTAGGGTTGATACTAGCAGTCAATTGGATATTTTGGCCATAATCAAACACACCACCACCTGTTACCACTCCCGCGTCATCCATTGATTGTGTACAATATATCACACCCTGCTTAGCGTATCTCGCCTCTATATCCATATCCTTTGTCACATCCAAGTCCATACTAGATTGATCACCAATCTTAACATCTGTAACATTGTCATACCAGCCAATCAATCTATAACCAGGACTAACAGTAGTAACTAATGTTATTTTCTCAGCATAATCATATTTAGATTTGTCCACACCACTCAATACTCCACCAGCCATATTTTGCCCTACCGTAACCATATACTGCACTACATCAAACACTGCTATTATCTCCATATCACTACCCACTGTAATCTCAGCAATATTCTTGGTCTTGTTGTATGGTTTACCATTAATCAACCAATGAGCGAATACATACTGTGAGTCATTATTATTCTCCAGTTGTCCCACAGATAATTTGTCTCCTACAAAGGTAGATAATTGCGTGGTGGTCATCTCCGAATATTTGCCCAATCGTGAACCCAAGATGTATTCAAAATCCACTCCTGATGTTGCATTGGTACCCAATACAACATTTACTGTCAGCACATTAAATTTACAAACAATAAATATATCACTGTTAATGGCAAATATAGCCCCCGTCCCATCTGTATTAAATACATAATCATCTCCACTCTTTAGCCCAGTCGTCTGCATTTCAAAAGAATCAAAACTCAAGCCATGAGGTACTACCACAGCAAATTTTGCCTCTGTGCCAATATCAAACTTATTATCTACCAATTCATTATTGGTATCATAATACACATAACATTCACCACCTACCTTGATATTGGCAGTATTCTCACCTATTACTTGAGAGTCAAAATATATGCCATATTTTATTACATCAATCTGAGCCTGTATAGTCATATTCTTTTCTACCAGTATATCCAGTGTATCACGCAATCCCAATATATTGCCATCACCATCTACCCAAGATTGTAGATAGTACCCCGCACTTGGTGTCACTGTTACCGCAAATCTATCACCATGAGTCTTTGTATACACTTGAGCCGTTTGATTCATAGTACCATTTTGGATTGATTTTAATTCTATCTGATAGACATTTATTGAGAATATCGCAGTACAAGTCCAGTTCTTGGTAATACCTTCCATTTCGAATTCTGGTGTCGTAATAGAGCCTGTATATATTTGTCCTAAATTATCTACCAATTCCCATTCGACAAAGTGAAATCCCGGTACAATACTATCCACACGAATAGACCAAGTCTCATCATACTCTATACGCTTTTGTATTTTTTCACCCGTACCGAATGAAACCTCTGCAATATCCACCATATTGGTAGCCAGATTTACTATATATTTAACTTTTGCAAAATGTGCTACCACCACATAATTATCATAATCACCAATCACAAAGGTATCTACACCTTGATCCAACTCAGTCTCAGCCAAACCATCCGCTCTAACTGACCACCCTTCGAATGTATAATTGGTATTGATATTGCTTACAAATAATCTAATAGAAGCACCATAAGTCATCTCCGTAGTACTTAGATTGGTCTGTACTACACCATCTACTGAATAACTAAGTGTAGCTAGATTATCTGTATATACATTAGGCACAACCTGGAAATTATACTTGTTGATATCGAATACCACCCTAGCATCCGTTACTCCTACAACCTCAAATATGTAAACCTTATTTACATAAAATGAATTGTCTGGATTCTTGATATTAGTACCATTAACCAACCACTTCTGTATCTTGTACCCTGGCTTAGCATTTGCCTCTAGCCTAATCATAGTACCTAATTTTACATTAATATCAGTATCGATATATTCAACACTATCCCAATCAAAATCACTATCACTAGTATCTGCTACCTTGGCTTTGATTTGTCCATATGAAGAACTATTCACACCAAAAGTCACAGCATGCAATTTGTAAACAAATCTAGCATCATATACACAATCTGCATTCACAATACTAACCGCCAACGCATTGATATCCGTCTCTGGCGTATTCTGAGCCTTAGCCTGATTACTACTGAATACAGAATTATTCAAATTAGTCAAATACCAATCATCCAATTCATACATATGTGCTTTAGTTGTATCCTCTAGGCTCTCAGCTACTATTACAAAACTCTGTCCCTGCTCAATATACATATTGTGCTTATCCACCACTATTGGTTGGATATTTTGTAATGCACCAGCCTGAGGATTATTAATATCCTTGTATCCGCTAAAATAATAATCCACATAATCATCCACATTATTATTACCAGTCACATGAGATTGCAATGTAATTCTAGCCAACTGAGGCACTCTAGTCAATACAGGCAACCCATTATTCACAATATTTGACATCTGCCACACTACATATACAGTATCGCCCCTAGTATATTTGTTCCATTTGTTATCTTCTAGCTTCAATATATTCCAATCTGCAGACATCACTGGTGCCTCGTACGAATCACTACTCTTTAACTCAGCTAGACTATATGCTACAGCAGCAGTAGTAGACTGATTGTCTACACAATTTTTCTTGTAATAAACATTAGTATTATACTTAGCCACATTGATATCACTGACATTACCTATGATTCCACCTATATACTCGGTAGTACCCAAATCTTGCTTTTTGGCTACCTTGGCAGTATTATAACAATCCCTGATAGCAGGTACTAATGAATTATTCCATTCTACCTTTCCCGCTATTCCACCCACACTACCAATTACCGTGGTACCATATATATCCACACCATCCCAAGTAGTATTACTAGGTGCTACATAACAATTGTATATACTAGCACCATTACCTAGCAATCCCACCATACCACCTACATGATTTACACCACATATTCTCGCCACTACATAACATTCTTGGATACTAGCACTAGCTGTCACTATATGACTAGAGGTATTGTATACCATCTCTGTACCATCACCCATCATCCTTGCCACCAATCCACCTACATATGTAGCATTAGAGTTAATACTAGCGTCCTTGATACCCAATAACTTTATCTGAGGATTGTATGTCACATTATTGTATGTATTAGGAGCTACATAACCGAATAAACCAGAATAAGTATCATATTCTCTAGTAGGTATATAATAGTTGATGGTCAAACCATATATAGAATACCCATATCCATCAAATTTACCTGAAAATGGTAACACTACATCATTATTACTATGATCCAAGTCATAATTACCAATTGGCTCCCAATTGTACATAGATATATCTATATGCTTAGTGAGCCTATAACTAGCAGTCGCATAATGTATGTCCTTTTGCACATTGACATAATAAGCTAATTTTATCAAATCCTCTGCACAATTTATTGTATAAGGATTGGTAGCACTATGATACGCACCATCATCCACTGTATCAAAATCCTGCGTAGTACTATACCCATCCAAAGGATTGACTAACTCAGCATCTTGTAGAGCCAATACCTTGGTTTTGGGCATACCGAACACTGCTGTCAACAAAAACAACAGCACTAGTACCACACTCATCCTAAATATAAATTTAGCATTATTACACTTGATGTGCATTTTTACCTCCATGATCAATAAGTATTATGATCAATTATTTCTTCTTTTTGATTGGGAATTTGATCTCCAAATCCGCATTCTGTACATACCCCAAGTACTCAGGGGCAAAGCGTTTGCCCTCGATCTTGAAACCATCACCATGAAAATCACTACCACCTGTCTTGTACAACCTATGCTTGTCACAATAATTTGTGAGCCACTGTGCCTCACTAAGAGAGAATTTTTTGTGTATACACTCAAAGCCATCCAATATATCCATAGCATCTAGTTGCTTTACCAAAGCCTTTGGATTAGGATGCTTGTACACCCTGAATGCATGTGCAAAACTACATATTCCACCCGCCTCATGCACTCTATTACATGCTTCCACTATACTAGGAGTCTGCTCCAATATATCTCTACAATAGAATAATGAACCCGGCTTGATGACATGGTCTCGATAAAAATTATCACCCTTACCTACACCATACTTTTGATACAATACTTGATTTTCAGGATATTTTGCCAAATCATGAAAGAATGTCTTGTGCGCAGTCCTATACATAGGGTCAAACTTCAATCCCTCTGTAAACCTAAACCCCAATCTAGCCGCATTATCCTTTAGTGTCTCAATCCTTTTCTCTTCTAACGAAAATTGATAATCCAGATTCAATACATCCCATTTGGCTAATGTATCTAGGTCAAAGTCATACGCCAGCACCTCGTACTTTTGTCCCTCATGTACTACAGCTATCTCACATCCAGTCAATATTTTGCCACAAAAGACATTATTAGCGGCAGTCAGATTACGCACCTCAAAATTTGCATCCAGCAAATCATGATCAGTAAATGCCATTACATCCAAACCACGCATTTCCGCAAATCGCAATAGTTCCCTTACATTATACATACCATCCGAATATTGCGTATGTATATGCAAATCAATCAATTGACCATTGCGGTATAATCTATTAAACATTGCTTTTCTCCTCTTTTGTTAATTTTTTTCTATATAACTATAAATGAGTATGTAACTGCCTCACTTAGACTCTTTTGTACATCTTCTATTGAGATATCCGTACTAGTATCCGTCACTTCTATCATGAATTTTGTATCCAACTCAGACAAACTACCACTATTATTTATATCTACTATTGCCTGACAGAATATTGGCAAGTAAAATTCCAACTCATATTCGCCCGCAGGCAAATCTACCGTAACACCATTCATTGCCTTTGTCAGCACTACATATACTACCTCTTTTGTATTAGTATTCATCAATTTTAACAATGTACCATTCGCCATTGATGTAGATTCTTTTGTGCTATCCAATACAATATTAATCTGTTGAATTAGTCTATATACAAAATTGATTTGTACCTTGTCAGCATCAAACAACAACATAAATGCGTATGTGTTGTATTCTTGATTGTACTCCACAGTGTTACCATTTACCACTATCTCTATCTTGTGCAAACGCACTAATATTCCACCATTTACATCAAATCTCTTGTTGATATCAAAGTTCAATTCCACACTATCCGCATACTTTCCTATTAACATCTTTGTATCAATACCATCCATAGTCTTGTCCACACCAGCAATCTTTACATAGATACCTTGTTGCTGCATTACAAATGTACTTAAACTTGCGTCCAGATCTGGAATATTACTATTAATCTCCACATCATAAGTACGCTTCTCATAGTACGCATATACTGTTAAATTTTGAGCAATCACAATACTATATTCACCGCTATTACCGTATGTATCTGCACCAAGTGTACCCACATAAGATGTATCAGTCACAGCAGTTTTAAAGCCTTTGAATTTGTGTCCTATATTAGTAGCACTAGCCACAATAGTAATAGTAGCATCCTCTACATATTGACTACCATGCACTATAGTCACACTATCATCCGCACTCACTATTATCTCACTATCAGCATCCAATACCGGTGTAGTAGTACCTTCGTAATACCTAACAACATTCAATGTTCTAGACATAGTCTGCAATACAAGTTTTAGAGTGAAACTATTGTTATTCTCCGTCAATACAACATCAGCCTTGCCATATATATCCAATACCTTATTTAGATTGGTAAATAGCACATAAGTATCTAGGTTATAGTCCGCATTTGTCAAATTACATTCTATAGAATAATCATCACCGCCAATAGTTGCGAGCAATCCACTATAACCATAATGCTTTTTTAGATCATTATTTAGAGTAACCTTGATACCGCCTTCGCCATTTGTAGTAGATATCTGGCTATAATAATTCTTTGTACCAGTAGCCCCACTCACAGTATATTGATTATCCAAGAATGCCGTACCATCTGTGTGTACTGCTACAACATTTATGGTTATTGGTACATATTCATATTTTATAGTGAATTCTATATCTTGCTCCAATTTGGCTATCTCAAAGTAATAATAATCCAATTGAGCATTAGGTGACACATATTCATATGTAGTCACACTATCTATATCACCTAGATAAACATTGGTCAATTTGTAACCATGATTAATAGCCGGAACAAATGCGACTCTCACACGCTTGCCGTATTCAATCTGCTCTATTACTATACCATCCGTTGGTAATTGTGACATTTCTATCGCATATCCAGACTGTACTATAGACATACTACCTAATGCATAATTCAAGTTTTCGTCTTGAATATCTTTTGTACCACCAAAGATATTGTTTACCGTCACACTATACTTTTGCATAGAGTACCTAGCAGTCAATATTATATCATAATCCACATTACTAAAACCAAACACATCTTGATATTGTGGGTTATCAAATTGTATTACCATACGCGATGATACTGTATCAAATTCATAAAAATTTCCACCCAATCCCACTACCCAGCCGTCAAATGTCCTAGCTCCACCATAAGCGATCTGATTGATGGTAAATGTTGTATCATACCTAATTTCTGCACTTTCATTCCCATATACACCATTCTTTGTCGCTTGGATAGTAATAGTCTGTTCACCTTTTCTCCACTCAGCCACTGCTACCGGCACATGCTGATCAACTGGTTCTGACAATTCTAGTCCCATATTCAAACGGAATACACGCATAAACTGTAATTGTAGATACAATGTATCACTATAAGCAAATGCACCCACTCCCTCCACAACATTCAAGGTGTATACCAGAGTTCTCTCAGTCTCTACACAAGGCAACCAAACATCATTAATGTTATCCGCACTATAATTGGTATCCTGTGACATTTTGTATTTGATACCATCAAATTCTACCCCAACTTTTGTCTTGTCAATAGTAATAGTCAATATAGTACCATTGTCATACACACCATTCTGTGTGGACATATTGGATTGTTGTTCTACAATATATATAGTGTCCGTGTATTCCTCAAAACCTGTAAACAAATCCTCTACTATTACCTCAAATGTCTTTACAAAGCGTGCTTCTATCAAATAGTCATCCATGATTTGACCTAAATTGTATTCTAGCAAATTAGACAACAATTCTTGTGTGTATACAATATTACCTTGGTAATCCAGCACATAATAATACCAACCAGCAAATCTATAACCTTCATTAGCATCCGCACTCAATATTACCTCTGTCCCTATCTCTAGGTCTAGTCCATCACTCAATTCTTGCATATCCGTACACTCTATACCATTGTATGTCAGACTATATGTACCAGCCTCTTGAATGTCAGTAATTATACTAACCTTGCCACCATGCATGAATACACGCAATACCGGGAATTGGTCATTCCTACTCCTAGATATTGTCCATACATTATCAAAGTCCCATCCAGCATCTAGATA
>JAFVZD010000094.1 GCA_017508345.1 Clostridia bacterium
ATTTAATCCAGATAAAAGTGTGGCTACAAATTCGGTAGACAATATTATTCTTAGAAGTTATAGTAACTGGTGGACGCCAATAAGTGGTACATCTTCTGCACATTTGCAGACGTATTATGGTTTTGGTACATTGACTGGCTCCACAAATAAACCTACTCAAAAACAATTATTAGAGTGGTCTAATAATTTGACTACGGAATGGCAAAATTATGCGGCAACAAATACAGATAAAGCACAATATACCACAGCGGCTGCGTATGGTGTACAGGGGGAGAATTGGCATAAATTCGTATATAATCTCTTGTATTTTGTGAAATATGCGGACAATAATAGTCAAGAAAAAGTAGGATATGGCAATACGTATACTGATAATAAATATTCTGCCAATGGCATAGTGATTGATGTGGATAATCAAAGCATTGCAACTGGTGGGAGTGATGGCTTATCTAGATTGGAATCTGTCAGAGGTAGTTCAGTGATTGGCTTATATGGAAGTGCTAATACGAGTGCGGGGGAAAATATAACATATAATGCTGCTGGAATGGCATATGGGAATCAGGGTGGAGATTATTATTCTCAAACGTATTTAACTTATAATAATGGTAGCAAAAAAGTTTTGTTGGATGGTTATGTGGGTAGTGATAAAAATACAAGTGTGTGGTGTTTGGGTGTGTGCAATCCTTGGGGGAATTCCTGGAAACATATATGTGGAGTGGTAATTTCATTTGATATTGATACTAATAAAAGATATGCATATGTAAACTTTGATAACTATGATTATAGTAGTGAAAATTATGTTGTGAGTCATTCGATAGAACCTTGGGAAACGGTAAATAGTATGTTGATATCCAAAAATTATGTATGCTTATCATATAATTTGGCTTTATCTGGTGGATATTATAGTTATTTGGATGTTGGAGTGGTAAGTAGTTCTGATGGTAGACAAAGTTTAATAGGCTTACTTAGTGATAAAGATATTGGAAACAAAACCACATCCACTGGATTATGTGATTACTGGGCGAAGAATAATGGTGACTATGTATGTGATTCATTGGAGTACGGTGGGATGACTTTGGATGCTGGGAAGGCTGGTATAAACAATTTTTCGTTTGGTAATTCATTTAATAGCTACAATCAAGCGCATACAATTAGGACTATGTTGATGTCATAGGAGTAGTGTGGGGAAAGTTGGTTGGATTATTTTGCACATTATGGATGTTTGTGACATAAAATGTTGTATACGGGTCTATAAAATATAGGGAGGAGTATATGTCTTTTTTCTCGGGGATGAGGACGGACAATATGCCGGGGCCAATAGCGGGTAATCCATTGCGTGGTTTGTGTGAAAAGGTGTGTATCCAAGTTAAAAAAGTATTTGATGCGTGTCTAAAACAGCAACATATAGTGAATTTGCCAGTAACACTTACTGATTTTACACCAGCCAATCCTACATACCCATTGACATTTGTCTCTGGGCAGTCTAGCCAAGATGTGGCACCAACATTTACCAATTTGACAGTTACAAGATTTGAGGACAGACCTAATTTTGCTAGGATTAGTGGAATTGCCAATGTGCCTATTGATGTAGTTTATACGGATGCAAACAATCAGCAAGGTGTGGCTAGTGGTGTAATAAGTATACCGCAAGATGTGGTGTTATTCTTGCCTCAACCTAGCATTATACCATACAAAATAGAGTTGGTGGCTAGTGCGATAGTGGCGGATGGTACTATTGATGAAGATGTGATAACACTAGAAGGTTGTGTATTGCTGATAATCAAAGTTGTGGCAGATA
>JAFVZD010000009.1 GCA_017508345.1 Clostridia bacterium
ACTTTTAGAGCTTGGGCGAGGGCGGGTTGTGTGAGTTTGCGTTCTAGGCGCAAAGCTTTTAGATTTTGTGCAAAATAATTCATACTCTTAATATACTAAAAATTGTCGAAATTTGCTTGACATCTTAGTATGCTAAGAATAAAATATTAGTGTAGTGATATAATAATATCAAATTTTTTTTTAAATAGGGTAAGATAATGGATAAAAAAATAGGTAATTGTAGTGTAAAAAGCACGAATGATGGTACAAGAGCTAGGAAATGGAAATACGCGTTGTATTTTTTCTTGTTTAGTTTGTGTATATTCACTGGTTCGGCAGTAATCACAATGGCAGCAATGACGGGCGGAGTTGGGAATAGTTTTAATGTTATTTATACAGCACCAAAAGATCCGGCGACATTGATAACTGGAGAGGAGTTTGTAAAGGCATTGAAATTGCCGGAGAATAGTTCAGCAACATATTATACTAGTGATAGTACTATAAAAAGTATAACTTTTGACTATTATGGTAGTGAATATAATGATGTAATTAATAATGCAAGTGTGACTACAGATGTGGCTAGTACGAGTAGTGCTGGCGATGCTATTATGTATCATGTGGGTGATAGTACAAATGGATATGATGTGTATGTGTTGAGTGAAGGCGATATAATTGTTAATGCGACTAGTAGTTATATGTTTTATGAATGTAGAGGTATAACAAGTATCATCTTTAATAATTTTGATACAAGTAGTGTGACGGATATGAGTGGTATGTTTTATTATACTGGTCTCACTGCATTGGATGTGAGTGCTTGGGATACTAGCAGTGTTACTAATATGGGTAGTATGTTTGATAGTTGTAGTAGTCTCACAACATTGGATTTGAGTGGTTGGGGTACAAGAAGTGTGACAAAGATGAGTTTTATGTTTTATAATTGTAGTGGGTTAACTAAGATATATGTAGGTAGTGGGTGGAATACTGCGAGTGTGACTAATGGTAGTAATATGTTTACTGGTTGTATTAGTATAGTAGGTGGTAATGGTACAACATATAGCAGTAGTAATATGACTCACACATATGCTAGGGTAGATACGGCGAGTACACCGGGGTATTTGACAAATAAAGAATATGCTGAGGATGGTGATGATACAGGTGGTGGAGATGATACTGGCGATTGGGGGTATGTGGAAATAAATTGTGGTGCTGATGTGAGTTATGCTATATGTGGTGGTGCTGTTGTGAGTGGTGATAATTGGAATGAAAAAGTACAAAGTATAACATTTGGTGCTTATGAAGATTATGCTAGTATAGTGAGTGGGGTAAGTACATCAGCAGTAAATAGTTTAGTAAGTTTGGATAGTCCTATTTTGCGTACACCACCTATTCTTGGTGGTGGAGCAGTAGATGGTGGTGTAAATTATACGGATATAAGTATTAATGGTGATGGAAGTGTTGCTGTATATAGGGTAGCTAATGGTAGTTATTACGATGTGTATATATTGACGAAAAACAAGAATAGAATAATAAAATTCAATGAAGATTGTAGCAATATGTTCAAAGGATTAACCGTATTGGCTGATATAAACTTTAATGGTATTGTCGATACAAGTGCTGTAACTGATATGGAAGGTATGTTTGATGGTTGTAGTGGACTCACGACATTAGATTTGAGTGGCTGGGATACCAGTAGTGTGACTACTGTGAGTTTTATGTTTGCTGCATGTAGTAGGCTTACCACTATATATGTAGATGATAAATGGAGTACAGTTAGTGTAACTAGTGGTGTATTTATGTTCATGGGTTGTGGTGAGTTGGTTGGTGGTAATGGTACTAAGATGAATATTAGTTATAGAGATCATACATATGCTAGAGTGGATACGGCGAGTACACCGGGGTATCTGACACTAAAAAGTTAGGAAAAAGGATGACGGATGTCATCCTTTTTCGATTAAATTCAAAGCACTAAAGGGTAGTGAAATTCAGTGGTATTGGGGTAAATTCGCCGTAGGTGGGTGAAATTTGCAGTCAGTGACTGCAAGTGAAATCATCGCTAATGCGATGGTTAAGGTAAAAATAATTATACCTTTTATTTATCTTACAAAAAGTTGGGCTGGATTTGCCGACTTTGAAAAAAATTGAATTATTGTTACAAAAAAAAAGTTGGGCTGGATTTGCCGACTTTGAAAAAAATTTGAATTATTGTTACAAAAAAAGCGGGCTGAATTTGCCTGCTTTTTGCGTGATTGGGATTAGTAGACCTTGAGTACGGAAGGGTGACCGCGTTTGACTGCGTTGGGGTCCTCATTGGCTAGTTGGAGACAACGCTCTTTGTATTGGCAGAGGGCACAGGCGAGTTGGTCAGGGCAGGAGGTACCATTTTGGCAACGGATACCGCGACAGAGCATTATTACACGGTCAATGTGTTAACCAATAGCGAAGCGTGCTATTGCCTGGAGTGCGCCGGCACAACCGCCTAAAAATTTGACATCGGTGAGGATATCCTGGTCGTTGACGCTGAATAGTATTTGTCTAGAGCAAGTACCTTGAGTGCGATAAGATTCCATAGTATAATTCTCCTTTTTTTTGTTTGAAATATTATTAACTCATCAGGTTGGTATAAACAAATTCGTAAAAGTTAGGTGCCTTGGTGGTCCAAATCTCCACGGCACGAACTGCATCTGCGCGGGTCTGGAGATTAATCTTGACCTCAAACATAGGTTTGAGCGAAGTGGTCTCAGTGATACGCAGGGTGACCATATATGTACCATCTGAATTTTTTGAGAATTCGGCGACATATTCTTGGAGTCTTTTGAAATACATTCTATTGGTCTTGCAGTATTGAGAAATAGTCTCACGCAGGTCCTCGGGAATCTCCTCGTAGTAGATACTCAATCCGTTGCGTCCCTTGGCGGTGAGAG
>JAFVZD010000010.1 GCA_017508345.1 Clostridia bacterium
CTATATTGAATGTCAACTCGAGTGTATCCTCGATGGTAACCTTTTGGTCTGCCACTGGGTCATTACCATTAATCTTAGCGGTAATGGTGTAGTGGCTATCAGCATCATTTGTAATAGCAAAATTGTATTTGATAGTCTCTACACTTACTGTGAATGTAATGTCCTCACTAACATTCTTGAGGATACTATTAGTGAATTCAAAGCCTTGGGTATTGGTAACAGCCAATGCACCATTCTCAGCGAATTGGTAACCTGCCTTTGGTGTAGCGATTACACGCAACTCGTCAGTAATGATAACTTTGCCATCAAAGTCCTGAGGTACTGCGGTAAAGTCTGCGTCACCAGCATGTTTTATCTCTACTGTAATGTCACAATTCTCTACTGTAGGAATAGTGATGTTGTATTTTACTGCTTCCCAACGAGCGATCAGTGTAGTAACAGTATTGTCTTGGAATGTGAATGTATTGGCATCTTTGTCAGTAACATCATCACCGGTAGCGATAATGTCAGCCACTACTACTCCGTCCTTGTCAAACACTAATGTGTCACCATTATAGTAACCCAAGAATGTGTAACCTGTGCGTGTAGGAATCATAGCAGCATCTAGGTTAGTGAGCAAATCGCCCATTGCATATGTGAGTTTACCTGTGTTTTCCTCACCATTAGCCTTGTCTAGAGTGATATCGTATGTCTGTATCCATTGTGCGTATAGAGTGGTTGCTTCACCAATATTCCATACTCTGTAACCAGTTCCGTCAGCATTGTAATAACGGTCACCAGCAGTAGCCTGTGTAAAGTAACCATCAAATCTGTAACCAGTTTTAGTTGGCACGGTCACTGCGTCTAGTTGTGCATTTAGGTAAGCATCAATTGTAGTAGATGTACCCTCTACATCCTGCATAGTACCACCAGTAAAGTCTAGTGTTAGAGCGAATTTGTCACCCCATACAGCATATAGATTATTCTTGGACTTGTCTGCTATAACAGTATATTTTGCGTCACCTGCACCATTTACCTCAGGATTTGAGTTTGTGGTCCAACCAATCAACTTGTAGTTATCTTTTTTGACATCGTCAGCGGTAGGTAGAGTGATAACAACACCTACTGACTCAATGTAAGTCTTAACGATCTCGGCACCATTGTATAGTGTCACTAGATATACATTGTTGTTTGTAGTATTCATAAATACTTTGTTGGCGTCATCAGTGATATCAGCCTTGTTTGCGTAATCATAGTTTAGTCTGAATGCGTGGTCGCAGAAGTAGTATTTTGCATCAGCCTTTAGTGCGGTAAATGCGTTTGCACCCAAACTAACTACTACTGTAGTGTTGTCGTCCTCAGTGGTAATCATATTAGGTTGAGTGAATGTCACCTCGGCTAGGTTAGCATTATTGTAGAATGCCTTTTGTCCAATAGTAACAACAGCAGTAGGGATATCAATGCTAGTCAAACCTGTACCTTGGAATGCTTGGTCATCAATGGTGGTTAGGCTCCTAGGTAGATTGATAGATGTCAGGCTAGATACTAGGTAGAATGCACGCTTGCCAATAGTAGTTACCTTGCTATTATCAGCAAAGTTGATTGCCTTAATCTTAGCAGATGCATTGCTACTATTTGAGTTGAATAAATCTGCTGGTATAGTAGTAACATCAGCACCAAAGTTAACCACTACACCCTCACCAGCAGAACCAGCATTGTCAAATATGCATGGTGCTTGCTCCTCTACTGCAACATTAATAGAATTGTAGTTTAATTCTGCTAGTGCAGTACAATCAGCGAATGCATACAAGCCAATAGATGTAAGTGAAGCAGGTAATGATACTGTAGTTAGTCCAGTACAACCAGCGAATGCGGACTCACCAATTGATGTAACACCCTCGGCTATTGTCACAGTCTTTAGTGCGATATTGCCTTTGTATTGTTCAACAGCAACATTGGATGTAATAGTAAGTGTAGTTAGGTTATTAGCATTAACGAATGCGTTAGGTGCAATAGCGGTACAATTCTCATCCTTTTGGAATTCGGTAGAATTGGATGTAATGTAGATTAATTTATCATTCTTGCTATCTTTAATCTGATACAGAGCAGTGTACTTTGATTCTACTGTCACTACCGCAAATGCAGCGTTACCAGTAATAGCATTTAATGCAGTACAGCCTGCGAATACATCATCATTGATAGCAGTACAATCTGCGTGTAGTGTCAATGCAGCAATGCTACTAGGTAGGCTAACAAGAGTAGCCAATTTACCACTATTCAACTTGTATAGAGCGAATAGTGTGTCCTCAGCTGCACCGGTTACTCCTGCTACTGCATAGCTTGGGTTGATCTCAGCATCGCCAGAACCAATCTTGGCACCTATTGAGAATACTACATTTGCATTGTCTGCGAATGCGTATGCACCAATCTCACTAACTGTAGCTGGGATGGTGATAGCCTGCAATTTGGAATTGCGGAAAGCACCAGCACCGATATTAGTAATCTGAGTAGGCTGAGCCTCTGTGCTAATGAATGTAATCTTTTTGATTGCAGTCATATTGCTAAATGTGTAGTCTGGAATGTTTTTTACACTTTGAGAAATGTTGATGTTTACACCACCAGCTACACCAGAATTATTGAATAATCCTGTGCCAGGCTGGAAAGCCACAGAGTTGTTGGCATTATAGTATACATCGGTAATACCAGCACACTCAGCGAATGCACCCTTGGATATAGTAGTGATGGTATTAGGTATAGTGATTACCTGTAATTCATCACAATCATAGAATGCATAAGAACCAATGTTGGTTATTTGGTTGTTAGCAGAGAATGACACCTGGGTAATCATTCCCTTGGATGGGTAGAATACACCATTTTGGTTGTTGGTATAACTATCGTACATCTCGGTAATAGTATAGTCTACACCATTCTTTGAGAAATGGCTAGGTACAACTAATGCACCTTTTTTTGCCATTGTAACTTTGTACAATTTAGCAGTTTTGTTTTCTGCATCGGTAATTGACCAAGAGAATTGGTGACCATCTGCATCCGTAGTGGTCTCATTACCATAAGTGTATGTGTAGTTAGGTTCCTCACCCTCTGCACTAACACCAGTAGTATTGTGCCTCAACAACAAGGTACCGCTAACTGCAAACAATACAAAAGCTACAAACATTATGGACAATAAAAATCTGTTTTTTGTCTGTATGTATGTTTTCATACGATAATACTCCTTTTTGGGATTTTGTTTTTATTATATATAGAAGTACACACTAGTAAGCTTATTCATAAGTTTTTTTATAGTGACCTAGTGGTAGGTGCACTAATATCTTGGGTCTCGTCTTTGGTTGAAGATTTTTTGGCAATCTTGGAACTAACTGCTTTTGCAACAGACTTAGACTTGTCCAATACCTTATTCATAATAGCATCTACAAAAGGGATTTCTTCTTCGTGACGGCGAACATCCTCTAGAGTTTTTTGAGAACGGGCATTAAAGTCTTGCACCATATTAGCGATATCTTGGTTAGTCATAGCACTATCCACAATCTCGGCGACTCTATTTCTCTCTTGTGCACGCTTGATATCACGCTCTAGCATTTTCGTCCTAACGAATGGGACAAACTTGGTAGCTGTCAAGGCAACAGCAGTCACTGTACCAGCTACTGTAGCAGCTACTGCACCAATCTTGGACATAGTGTCTGTAATCTCGGCTGAGTGTGATGTAGCCACATCTATAAAAGCATTGGCAGCATCACTCAGTGTCATGTGATTGTCCTGCTCATCTATTGGAGCATCTACTACTGATGATGAAAAGTAACGCATCTCTGGCACTGTTTGAGCACAAACATCTGTCATAACACTTAGGTCATTCTCAGGAGCATTTGCGCCAGCTAGGTCTATACCATTTGCTCTATTCTGTGCATCCAAAATGTCTTGGTTGGATACTGACTCTGCATAGTAGTCATCTACCTTAAAATTGGTGACATTAGGTTGGTCTGCTGGTGTTGTAGCAGCATCTGCATAGTCTTGAGCTGGTGGAGTCTGACCATTATCGGCACCATCTACTACTGGTGCATCATCTTTGGAATCAACATTGGTCTCAGGCAAATCAATACCCAGTACCTCGTCATATCTATCACCAAATTGGTAGTATGCATTGATAATCAAGTCGTGTACAAATTGGTCAACTGCTTCGTTTGAATTTTCGCTAGTAGCCTGCAATACATCCAAATGCTTCACTAGACTAGCATCTGTACCTGCTAAAAGATCAATAGCATCTACATCCATTATGTCATTCGCGTATTGTGTCTCATAACAAGTTACACCTACTTTGCCACCCTCAGGCACATCCTGGAATAATTCATTAGCGTTTTCTATCGCAATCTGGTATTCTCTCTCTACAATATCAGTCTCAGACCTAATATTCTTAGCAAGAATGATATTATTTCTCAATTCTAACTGCTCCGGTGTGAGCTCACTCGCATTGATAGCGTACTCTAATGGGCGGTCACCATAGTTATTTACAAAATCCAATAATGCGGCAGAATCTGGCTGGCCATCAGGGTTAACAAAACCGTGCTCTGTTGCTATCTCATCTAGCTGCATTTGTTTGCGTTGCTCATAACCGATTAGACCAAAACGCTCTACACCATTAGCATATTGCTCTCGTGTTACATCGTATGTGGTAGCATTGGCTGTAGCCATCTGGTACCAAGCCTCTAGTGAATCAAATTTTGGCTTACCATTTGCCTCCAAATCAGCATTAATCTCTGCAAGTTTCTCTGCCTTGACTGCATCAATTACTGAGGACTCTAATTTGCCAAAGTCATCTGTCCAACCTTTACCAGAAAAATATCCATTGAGATATGTACTAGCATCCTCGGGTGAATCAAAGCCATAACTACTGAAGAAATCATCTACTGATTCCTGAAAAGCCTTTTCGTCCTCGCGTTTTTTCCAGCTATTGTATCCTGCTACACCACCGATAGCGGCAGCAGACGCCCCCAATAACCATGCAATTTTTTTGGCCGGGGTATTAGTAGCCTTTATAAATAAATTTTTGATTTTACTTGCCATAAGTAGGAGCCTCCTGAATTGTATTGTCTCTATCTAGAGTGTTGGTGTTGACACTACTCATTGAGTGTATAGCCTGTGTCTGACGGCCACGAATCTGTTCATTAGCCTTAATCATCGCCGTAATGTCCACAGACTTGGTCACCAAGTATTGAGTGAATGCTGTATAAGTATCAAACGCATCTCCTTTCATTTCACTCAATTGCTCAAAGTTATCTACCTTGTAGCGCTTAGCGATATCTGCCCTAACAATACCACACACATCCTGGAATATATCTACACCTTGGAACAAATTGTAGTAATCACTAACGGCGGTAGGCATATTATCTCCCAACATATGGTACATAAAATTCTTGTTAGCAATCTTGAGTACAGTATTGTCACTGAAGTGCCACTTGAATTTGCGTGCTAGTGCAGATGCAAGCTCTGGAGCAAACTCTCCCTCATACAAGTCATATGTAGCGCCAGACTTGGCACATTGTTGATAAGCAACATCTACAGCCCTAGTCGCAGCCTGCATACGCCTCATACGGTCATCGCGCTCAAAGTCCTGTAGTTTGCGTACATCCTCGTGTGTGGTCACCCTACGGATAGCACCACTCACAGCGGACTTGGTCCCACGAGATGCCTTGGTGATAACAGAACCGATCTTGTCTCTAACCTTATCTCCAGTTGATTTTTTGTCCATATCTAATCCTCTCCTTGTTATTTTTGAATACCTTATTATATCATTTATGATATAGCTTGTCAAGATTTGACACAAAAAAACTAATTGCTAAACTTTATCGCAAAATTGTACAAATAAATGTATATGAGAATATTTTGAGAAAATGTCACTCAAAATATACAAAAATCTAGTGACATATACAACACAATTTGAGTGGAATAATGATTATTACCTCATACTCTATCATATTACTACATATCCCACAAATACATATACAACTATTCGCAAAACCCCAAAATTACACAGTACTATGCACAGTGCATAGTACTGCAAAATTTGTCTAAAAACAAACAAAAAACACAGCAAATGCTGTGTCATAAAAATCCTATCAAAAGCGTCTCTGAATAGCACAAATATTGGCGGCGATAGCTCCTGCCATATAGCAGAATATTGCCATATGTACGGTAACTGCACTATTGTATAGCACACCCAAGCCACTGGAATCTATAACAGTAAAGGCAAAGGATGCTGCTATAACTATACTCAACATAGCTAGCATAGACATTCCTAGATTGAGAAAATAAACATTGCGATTACGCAAGAAAAATTGTAGTATACCAGTAATTATCATTAGTCCTGCTAGTATGGTGGCCACTAGGCATAGGATACTAGCGACATAGGCATTGCCCTCGGTAGAATTCTGTAATACTTGGAGCAGGGACCATGTCTCTGAGGTACTACCCCCTAATATACCGCTGGATGCGGTGAATTGGAATGCTGGAATAAAGAAGGATGCTATCATTATCACGCACCCTACTAGGAATACGAACAGCAGTGCGATAGAGCCATGCTTTTTGGATTTTGATTTTTTCTTAGCCATACAATACCTCCTATTTGGATTTGGCCTTGTGGAATATTATACCCAAAGTATCTGGTCCACAGTGTGCACCAATGGTAGGGCCAATAGGCTGGACAATAATATTAGCGTTGGCTCCCACTAGGTCACGAACCTTGGACTCTAGGACGCGGGCATCAGGTAGGCAATC
>JAFVZD010000095.1 GCA_017508345.1 Clostridia bacterium
AATGTAAAAAATTTGGTAAAATAATTTTGTCGAAAAATTTATACTGCTTTGGGTGCGTAGAGTTATCCAAGTATAAAATTTGTGATAGATTATAAATTTAGGAGGAAAAATGAAAAAGACTACGGCTATAATTGGTCTGTCTGCGGTTTGTGCATTTTTGGTAGTAATGCTAGTTACACAAGTGCTAGCGGCTACATATTTGAACCTAAATATGTCAGGAAGCATAAAATATAATGCCACCGAGATTGGAGCGAGGATGTTTGCATTGAGCGAAGTAGCACCCGGGGGGGGGGGGGGTAGTAGCATAAATTACATAGCTCTGTCAGGTTCGGGAGTAGTGGATGAGGACGGAATTTACAACGAGAACGGCAATGCTATGGAATTTGCAAACATTGTGGGACATACGGACGCGGAGTTTGTGTCTAGTAGTGATACAATGTCGATTTATATTTTTGTAAAAAACAAAGGGGATAGATATATTATACCCAAAATATCTTTGACATATGATGCAACACATTTGTCGGTTCAAGAAAATGCGTATTTTTTTGATATGAGTGCGGGCAATATTGACCCTATTGCATTGAAGCAAAGTGGGAATACTGCCAGTCAGCTGCTGAGTACGGTAAGAAGTGCTACAAAGAATAATTATCAAATGAATTCGTATATAGATAATGATGATGTATATATGTTGGAGCTTGTTTTTGGCGTAGCGAGTAGTCCGGGAGTGAGTTTTGAGTCGGATTTTGAACTAAATATAGCATTTATGGCGGATGTGCAGTATGATTTGGATAATGAACATCTACTTACCGTTAAACAAAAAATCCATACTTTGGACCCTAGTTGGACAAAAGTTGGGTATAATGCGAGTTTAAGTGCAGAGGTCACAAAAATTGAAACAAATAGTATCTCAACATTAAAAAGTTATTATGATACTAGAGATGCTAATGGTAATACAGGGAATGGTCGCAATGTGGATGATTATACTACCGCGGTAGTTTATAAGGATATAGATGTGGTAAATGTGGATATAAAAAGCGGGGAAATAGTTGGTAAACTAAGTGATATTAATTATCCATTCGAATGGTATGGTGGGGATGTGACATTGCCAAGTGGTACCACACTAGCTAGTGGTAGGGTGTTAACCACTAGTGAAACATTTACGGTGGATTGCTATACATATTATCCTACAATGTATATTCGTAGGTGGATGGTAAACGATGAGCAGTATATAACTATTAGTGATGAGAAATTTCCTGGAAGTACAAAGATAGATAGTTATTATACGGGGACATTCCAAAGTACTATATTTAATCCGGATAAGAGTGTGGCAGTGAATGGATTGGGCATAATACCTCGTAGCTATTCATATTGGTGGATACCTCTTTCTTGGGGGAGTGTTAATTTTTTGCAAACATATTATAATTTTGCAACATATAATAATTCTACTGTATATCCGACTCAAATGCAGTTTTTGGATTGGGCTAACAATTTAACCAATGCGTGGTCGACTTATGCAACAAGTCATCCTAGTATTTCGAATTATATAACTGCAAATGCAAAAGGTGTGCAGGGAGAAAATTGGCGTGTTTGGGTGCAAAATTTGTTGTATACAGTGAAATATGCTAATAACAATAGTCAAGCGATTGTGGGATATGGTAATACTTATACAAATGCTCTATATGCTGCATCTGGCGTGACGGTAACTACACCTAGTGGTGTAATATCTGGAGCAACTGTTGGTAATGTAGATCATTTTAGTCAGTGGGTATCGTCTTTGGGATCAGTAATTGGGTTAAAAGGAACAGCAGGCGTTAGTGCTGGCGAAGGGGTAACATATAATAGTGCAGGTATGGCATATGGGCATGATTATACTAGCAATCCTATGTATTCACAAGAATTTTTGGTATATAGTAATGGGGCTAAAAAAATAATGTTGGATGGATATATAGGTAGTGATATGTATACTAGTGTGTGGTGCTTGGGAACTTGTAATCCATGGGGAACTATGTGGACATGGATATTTGGTACTAGTCTATTGTATGATGAAGGAACGGAATTGGCATGGTATTATGTGAATTTTGACGATTATGATGCTAGTAAATCTAATTATGTAGTTACTAATAGTTCGGAATTGTTTGATCAACAGCATTCTTATCACATAGAAAAAAATTATGTAAAAGTTTCTTATAGTATACCGACTTTTGGTACATTTATATCAGTCAGTAATATGGGAGTAAGTGATATAACTAATGGAGAGGAATTATTACCTATAGTTTATTTACCTACAGCGAATTCAGTAAAGGCATCATTTACGACTGGGATGTGTGATTTGTTTTGGGTAAACTCAGATATGACTAACATACATACTTTTGGTATAATGCGAGGGGCTACTACTACTAGAACAAACAATGCGGGTATCAATGCATTTACAGTAAATTATCACATAAGTACTGTTGCTGCGAATCTAGGGTTGAGGTCTATGTTGATTAATAGTTGATGATAATAAAAAAGTGGACGATATGTCCACTTTTTGTGTTAGGTTGTGTTGCCTTAGGGTATAAAACTTTATTTTGATTGTAGTGTTGATTGGTGATTATTCTGTGTTGTCATCGCTTTGAGCGGGTGTGGTAGTTTTCTTTTTTGATTTGCGTTTGCGTTTGCGGGCTCGGTGCTCTTCGCGTTTTTTGTCAAAGTCTATGCCTATGATTTTTTCGAACTCGCTTAGTTCGTTTACTTCACGAATTTTCTCTTGTCGAGGTTGCAATTCGCCGTAATTAATCAGGTTGACTTGGTCATCACGAATGCGGATCTCGGTCTGTTGATAAGGTAAGCGGATACCAAGTCTGTTGAATTCGCTAAACACATTTTCGTTTACATAGTAATATACATCCCAATAATCCTCGTTGTCACACCAGCAGGAAGCGAATATATCTAGTCCGTTTTCGTCAATTTTATCCAAATTGGCACTAGGTGCTGGGGTAGTGAGTGTACGACCATCGCTAGTCATAACATTGCGGATGGTCTCACAAGCGAAGCGGATATCTGTTTCTCTAGCTACTACAAAGTGAAAATCTACACGGCGGGTAGGGTTGGTGGAGTAATTGATCATAGGTTTGTTGAGAACATCAGAATTAGGGAGAATAATCTCTTTGTTGTCTTTGGTAGTGAGTGTGGTAGTAAGTATTTGTATTGATTTTACACGGCCCTCTACACCATTAACATTTACTAAATCATTAACTTTGAAAGGTTTGGTACCTATGATAATTATACCATTAGCTAGGTTGCTGAGGCTATCCTTGAGTGCTAGACCTATAGCTAGACCCATAGCAGATAGTACAGCAATAAATGTGGTGGCAGGCACACCCAAAGATTGTAGAACTATTATAAACAACATAATATACAATGCGTATTTGAGTACATTATTTATAAAGGTTTGGGTAATTACCTCCATTTTTGAGCGAGCGAATGCACGCTTGGTGACTACTAGAATAATTTTAACTAGGATAGCACCAAAAAATAGAATAAGTAGGGCATTGATTAGTGGCCAGGCTTTGTCTACAAAAAAGTCTTGGACACTTAGCCAGATTTGATTCCAATCCATAAAAAAACTCCTTGTATTAAAATATGAAAGTATTATATCACAAAATTCGACAAAATACAAGCCTAGTTTGGGGTTGATGTAAGATATTGAGCAAACAAAAAAAGTAGATTACCAAAATCTACTTTTTTGTATTTTATTCGTTGCGGAGTGCTAGTACTGGGTCTTTTTTGCTGGCAATACTGGATGGTACTAGTCCGGCAATCAATGTTAGACCTGTGCTGAGTACAATCAAAATCAGGGCATGTAGTGGGTTAAGCATTGCACTAATATTCACACCCGCGGCGAGAGAAGCAACTATTGCGTTGATTGGAATAGTGAGTAGTAGGGTAAGTATTACACCTAGTACACCTGCGGTGAGACCGATAATGACAGTCTCTGCATTGAATACTCTGCCGATGTCTTTGCGTCTAGCACCTAGGCTACGGAGAACACCAATTTCTTTTGTACGCTCTATTACACTAACATAAGTGATGATACCTATCATAATTGATGAAACTACTAGGCTGATTGCTGCAAATATGATTAGTACAATGCTAGTAGCATCAATCATTGCTGTGAATGTAGATGTGAGTAATTCGGAGTAGTCAGTAAATAGTATTTGGTCAGCCTCGGCTTTGCCTGTATTGTATGCAGACAAGTACGCGAGCAATTCGCTCTTTCCCTCAAAGTTGCTAGGTGAAATCTCGATTTTTGATGGGATATTGCTACCACCAAGGGATTGTAGGGACATTAGTAATTGGTCCTCGGGAGAAAATGTGATAGAAGTTTTTTCTTCGGTGTACTCTGTAAAAGGGACTCCAGTAAGAACATTCAAGGCAGTACCAGCGGCAATTTGAGCCTGTACGATTTGAGAGGTAAGGTTTTGGGTGTGAACGTATTCGGTAAGTAGTTTTGTATATCCTAATCCCTCGTCAATAGATGTAGAGAGTAGACTGGAACCATTGTATGCAACTACACCAACTACTGTTAATTCAATATTAGCATTTGTATATACTTCTGTCTTTATTGATTGATTCAAAATGTCTGTAATTGGAATACTAAATGTGCCATTGCCATTTGGAGTATAGTAAATATTATTTGTGGCTACACGATATTTGTGGTTGATAAAGTCTGTAGGAGTATAAGTAGTCTTGTTGCCGTTGGTGAGTCCTAAGGCATCCAATGTAGTGTTGCTAAGTTCGTTACTTGAATTGACTACAACAACTACCTCATTGTAATTGCTTGGGAATTTACCTGTAAGCAATTTGTAATCTTCACTAGATGCTACATCAGAAGGTAACTCTGCGGTAGTATTGACAAGTTTAGTATTTGATGTGGTTTGTGAAAGGATATTAACTGTGGTGCCGGAGTGGAATGTAACCTTGGAAACATAACTATCATCAATATCATTTATATAATCTATAAAGTCTTGGGTAATTTTATTTTTGTGGTAAACAGAGCGGTCTTTTGGGTCGTAGATAGTAATGGTATTGTCATCTTTTTCTCCGTTTTGCTGAGCATTCTCCATAAATTCCGCTAGGTCGATATTAGTGGAGATTGTTTGGATAGATATAGGCATAGTGGATAGAGAATCTCGCTGGACTGTGTCGATGTAGGCATTGAATCCTGTACTAATAGCGAGAACTAGTGCTATACCTATTATACCAATACTACCTGCAAATGCGGTGAGCAGTGTACGAGCTTTTTTGGTCCAGAGATTGTTTAGGCTAAGTTTGAGAGCGGTAAAGAATGACATACTGGTCTTGGATTTTGTAGGTTTGTCGGCATCATCAATACCATCTCTGTTGTATGGATTAGTGTCTTCTATTATGTTACCATCCAAAACCTTTACTATACGGGTGCTGTATTGTTCTGCCAATTCGTTATTGTGTGTTACCATAATAACCAAACAGTCTTGACTAATCTCTTGGAGTATGTCCATTATTTGGACACTGGTCTTGGTATCCAATGCACCTGTTGGCTCATCTGCTAGAATGATTGATGGGTTATTGATAATAGCACGGGCGATGGCTACACGCTGTTTTTGACCACCAGAAAGTTGATTGGGATGCTTTTTGATATGGTCAGCAAGTCCAACACGCTCAAGGGCTCGGATAGCGCGTTCACGGCGTTCTTTGGCACTGACACCGGATAGGGTAAGTGCTAACTCTACATTGCCTAGTACACTAAGGTGTGATATGAGGTTGTAATCTTGGAATATAAAACCAACACTCTGGTTGCGGTATGCGTCCCAGTCCTTTTCGGTAAATTCTTTGGTAGATTTACCATTGATGATTAAATCACCATTAGAATATCTATCCAATCCACCAATTATATTTAGCATAGTGGTCTTACCACAACCGCTAGGGCCTAATATGGATACAAATTCGTTATTGCGAAAGTCAATACTGACA
>JAFVZD010000096.1 GCA_017508345.1 Clostridia bacterium
CTAGCAAATGTTCACATCTAACCGAACAGCACGTGATAACTGCTAGCGGTATGAGTAACAATCAGAGTGTATTCACTATGAATAGACAACGTTACATAGACAAAATAGAGAAATCAGAAGAATATCTCAAAGTACTTTCATTAGAAGTGGTATGGCCTAATAGCCTCAAAATCCACCTAATGGAGAGAGAAGACGTGTATTGCATACCAATGATAGATAATACATATCTAATTACAGACTCCGAATTCAAGGTATTGAGAAAGATTTTTGCCGGCTCCAACACTATGCCGGACAATTGCATTGTAATCCAAGGTAGAGAAGGATACAATAGTGGTACATACGAGGTAGGAGACTTCTTGCCTACACAATATTTTGCCGATTATCTACCTCTACAAGATGCATTTTTTGCAAATGACCAAGATTTGGTATCTATGCAGGCACTAATTGAGTCTGCTAGCATAGTAGACAATACGCTGAGTTTGCAGACATATTCTGGTGTAACTATTGATATATTGAACGCAGGATACTATACTGATACCAAGGTTCGCACTGCATTAGGAATACTATCTAGTCTATCTGCTAGCGAGTTGAATAGCGGTTCTATTTATGTGTTCAAGAACGAGTATAGCATTATAGAAGGCAGATATATAGTCTAAATTTGTACCAAAAATGGATGTAAATGTGCATATTTACATCTTTTTTTGTAAATTCTGCCCCAAAATGTTTGACTTGTAATTCAAAATCCTTATAATTAGGGTAGTAAAATATAATCTATCCAAAATAGGAGGTGGTATAGATATGGCAAAGCAAAATGTGGCAGTGCTGGACATTGGTACCAGCCGTATCTCTGCCATTATTGCAGACCGTGGCGTAAATAATACTTTTGACATACACGGATTTGCGGAGGTACATTACTCGGGGTATATGGACGGAGAGTTCCTCTCACCCGAGGAATTGACTGATACAATACGTGGCGTACTCAGTACCGTGGCACAAAATGCTGGTTGTCGGATTAATTATCTAACTATTGGTGTGCCGGCAGAATTTAGCGTAAATGCCGTGCGTAGCATAGAGCGGTCCTTTAATAAAAAGCACAAGATTACAGACCGTGACATAGATGAGTTATTTCACGAGGCGGATGAATTTGGTTCTTCCACCACGCACAAGGTAGTCAGTCGTAGTCCAATATATTACATAATGGATGACAATCGTAGATTGATAGAGCCAAAAGGTATTACCACTACCAAGATTACAGCAATGTTGAGTTTTGTGCTAGCAGAGCGGAATTTCATTAACCTAATGAATGAAATCATCAAACCGCTAGGTATTACCAATATTGATTACGTATCTGAGCCACTCAGTGAGGCGTTGTACCTACTAGAACCTAGCGAACGAGATTCTTGTGCAATTCTAGTAGATACAGGCTATCTATCTACCAGTGTGAGCATTGTAATGGGAGATGGACTAGTGGCGTTGCGTAGTTTCTCATTGGGAGATGGGCATATCGTAGCCGACCTGGCAGAGGCGTTTGAGTTGCCTTTTGGCGTAGCCGAATCACTCAAAAACAAAATTGTCCTATCTTATCAACCCGAAAAGGGAGACTATTATGAGGTAGATGTGGATGGCGAATTGTACAAGATTGATGCCATAGAGACAAACGACATTGTCGCCAACCGTATTTATCAAATGGCTAAGATGATTAGAAAGTGTCTAGATGATAGCAAGTTCCAATACCCAGCCTATATACCTATTCAACTCACGGGGGGCGGTATTTGCTACATCAAAGGTGCTAGGGATATGTTGCAAAAATTATTGCAAAAAGATGTGCGTATCACAGCACCGCCTGTCCCGCAAATGGACAAACCACATGCATCCAGTATTTTAGGACTATTGGATTTAGCATTAAAACAAAG
>JAFVZD010000097.1 GCA_017508345.1 Clostridia bacterium
CTCTACCAGCCCTTGCATATTCATGTTTTTTAATATCACTCTATAATCATTGGCACTCTTTTCTGGCTCTTTATAAAATCTATTGGTGTTCTCCAAATTCGCTAATTCCGCACTAGTCTCCTTAAATAACCTGTACATTTCCATACGTCGCTTGTACAGTTCTTCTTCATCAATCTCCTCTACCTCTTCATCTTCTTGCTTTGGTAACAGACTCTTACTCTTTATCTCCAATAGTGTGGCCGCCTCACGGATAAACCAGCTCATACTCTCCATATCAATATCAGTCAATGCTCGTACATAATCTAGATACTGCTCCGTTATGTCTGCCAATTTTATATCCTTGATACTTAACTTTGTGGATTTTACCAATTTCCACAATACATCCAATGGCCCTTCTATATCTTGAAATTGAAAAACCATATCACACACATCAGCGTAATCAGCATTATCCAATATATTCTCTGTATTCAATTCTTCATTCTGTAATTCTTCCATACGCTCCTCCCTGGTTAAAAGAATAAACTATTAAATGCATTGTACAACAAGTCATATACCATACCAAATAACTGCCCCAATCCAAATTCTGGTATAAACGCAGATACTATCAATATCCCAAACAATATCATTGCTCCATACTGTCGCATAAATTGACAATACTTGTTATCATATCTCAAATATGCAGATACAAAGTTATACCCATCTAGCGGATAAATTGGTAATAGGTTAAAAATTCCCAATACTATATTAATAGAACCTAGATACATACATAGGTATATTACAAATCTCAAAATCAGCACATCAGTAGTAGCAAAATAATGCAACAACAATACGGTCAATATTATGAATATCACACCCAAGAACAAATTCATCAATACACCAGATAACGATACCCAAATTCGCCCCTTCTTGACATCTCTAAAATTATTATCATTCACTGGCACACCTTTTGCCCAACCAAAACCTATCAGTAGCATACACAAAAATCCCGACAACTCAAAATGCTTAGCCGGATTCAATGTGAGCCTCCCCGCCATTTTTGCAGTATCATCACCACACTTGTGTGCAGTGTATGCGTGCATATACTCGTGAGCCACCAACGCTACCATAATCGCTATTACCCACGCCAGTAGCATAATCACTACTTCTTGGAATGGATATCCATTCCCTATTATACTAAATATTCCCAATTTCTCTCTCCTAAATATTCTAATATAATACCATATACTTTAATTTTTGGCAAATCATTTTTTCATCTTTGTACCACGAATTGTGCTATATCACTGCTTTTTTTCATATATTTTATTATGAAAGTACTAATTATCCACAAATCTCAAATATTTTTATCCATTATCATACTGCTAATTATGATTGCCTTGCTACTCGACCCACATACATATATGGACGCCACTTTGCACGGTATCACTATTTGGTTCAATAACGTTCTGCCCGCACTGTTCCCTTTCTTCTTTCTCACCAAATTACTCACCAGCCTAAACGTACTAGATAGTTTGTCCAAATTTCTCCAACGCCCTATGTCTCAGTTATTTCACTGCCCAGGTGTCAGCGGTTTTGTATATCTTATGTCTATTATCTCAGGTTACCCAGTGGGTGCCAAACTCACTAGCGAACTCTACCTAAATCACACTATCACACGTGATGAATTAGTTCGCATCAATTCCTTTACATCCACATCAGGCCCATTATTTGTGATAGGCTCTGTGGGAGTTGGAATGTTTACTCACATACAACAGGTGTCATCATTTTGATATCACACCTAATAGGTGCATTCCTCAATGGTTTTCTCTACCGCAATTACCATTACTATCAGCCTCATACCCAAAATACTCTACCACCAAAACCCACACTCAGTATGGACAAGCTCTTGTCCGACTCTGTATACAATTCCATTATCTCCATACTAATTGTTGGTGCTTACATCGCACTCTGCTCCGTACTAATAGAGGTACTTATCAATTTCCACATCCTAGACTTGTTTAGTATTCCACTATCCTTTATCCTCAGTATCTTTGGCATAGATAGTAATATTACACTCGGCATACTCACAGGTGCGGTAGAAATGACTCGTGGTTGCATTGACCTAGCACCACTATTTGCACAAAATACCGCACTGGTTACCATTCTCGCCACCGCACTAATTAGCTTCGGCGGTATCAGTATCAATCTCCAAGCCATTACATTTCTATTAAAATGCAATATCTCCATTCCTTTTTACTTTCTCCAAAAACTCACCCAAACTATCTTCTCTGTTTTGATTTGTATTCTGCTAATCTGTTTGTTCCCAATATAAAAGAACTATTCAATGTAAATCATCCCCAACCAACCATTCCCAATCTTATTTATGATTAAATCCTACCATTCCCAACTTTTGAGTTCTCTAAATAACAACACAATTCATTAGATTTAATTGTCCTTTTGTATATTCGCTAAAACAGAAAAACTGCCTACCAATTTAGACAGTTCTCACACAAGCGTAATTTAATTTACCTATTCGTTAAAATTTATCTAGTATATTTCAGAATAGAATAATGCCAATCTGTTTTGCAATTCCATATTGTAGAACCTAACGCTACGCACTGGTCGCAATAGATAATTCAGACTAATCATCAACGCATTTAGTATTTTCAAGTTCTTGTACGTTATGGTTATCAATAACGCATCTATGGTAATATTCAACTCATCTTTGCGGTCCGCCTTAATCTTAGGGTCCATATTAATAGTATCCTTTATCTGCGTTAATATTACTCTAATGTCGCCAAAAAACGCCTCCACTATGGTCGCATAATCCTCTTGACTCTGCTGTTCCTCCACTTCATCCATTGTGTACTCTGGCCTC
>JAFVZD010000098.1 GCA_017508345.1 Clostridia bacterium
CATCCTCATAGTTGTATCCTTCCCAGTTCATGAATACAACAGTCATATTTTTACCTATTGCTAGTTCTCCATTCTGAGTAGACAATCCATCTGCTAGAATTGTACCCTCTACTACCTTGTCACCTGTCTTTACTAGTGGTTTTTGGTTAATACATGTCTCTTTTGTAGTCTTACCAAACTTAACCAAGTGATAACGCTCAATCTTACCATCGTTACCCTCTACCTCAATCTTGTCCGCATCTACATAAGTTACAATACCAGCACCTCTAGACAATACCAATGCTCCACTGTCCTTCGCTACCTTGTGCTCTAGTCCAGTACCTACAATAGGTGCCTCGTGACGCATCAATGGCACAGCCTGACGCTGCATGTTACTACCTAGTAGCGCACGCGCTGTATCATCGTTACCCAGGAATGGTATCAATGATGTAGCCACAGATATAATCTGCTTTGGACTCACATCCACATAGTCTACTTCGGTTGCAGGAATATCAATAAATCTGTCTTTGTATCTACAAATAACTGTCTCATTCTTGAATGTTCCATCCTCGTTGAGCGGCTCAATTGCCTGTGCAATCTTGTACCCTTCCTCAACATCAGCCATCATATATTCAATCTGATTTGTTACTCTACCAGTAGCCTTGTCTACCTTTTTGTATGGTGTCTCTATAAAACCATACTCATTTACTTTTGCATACAATGCTAGAGAGTTGATCAAACCAATTGACTGACCTTCTGGTGTCTCAATAGCACAAATCCTACCATAGTGAGTATAGTGAATATCACGAACTTCCTCACCAGCCCTATCCTTTCTTACACCTCTTGGACCTACTGCACTAGTCTTACGCTTTTGTGTCAACTCACTCAGTGGGTTCACTTGGTCCATATTCTGTGACAAAGGACTAGTTTTCATAAAGTCCATAAATGCCTTGTTTACATTCCTAGCATTGATTATAGTACTTGGACTAGCCTGCGTTAGGTCTTGTCCTTGCATGCTCTCACGCGCTAGTTGCGCTAGTTTCGCCATACCAGAGTGCAATGCAATACTCATCAACTCACCTACTGTACTTACACGCCTGTTAGCCAAGTGGTCAATTACATCAATACTACCAATACCCTCTATTAGGTCCAATAGATAACTGATTGATGCCAATACATCATCAATATTGATACAACGAGTCATCAGTGGATCAGCATTCTCCTGAATTGCATTTAACTTAGCCTCTTTGGTCTTGCATCCCTTGATTACCTCTTGTAGAGTAGGATTGTGCACCATCTCCAATATACCATAATCCTTAGGATTACACTTGATTACTGCATCTAGGTCCACTCTATTGTTACCTAGCATATAGTGCTTTTTACCATTAGGTAACTCTACCCATACACCATTGATACCACTATTCTGGATATCTTTAGCCATTTGCTTTGTAATCTTTGTACCAGCATTTAGTGTAGTACCATCAGATAGTGTCAATGTCTCAGCCAAAACTTGGTTAGGCAACCTATTGCACAATGACAACTTTTTGTTAAATTTGTATCTACCTACACGGTTTAGGTCGTATCTGAGTTTTGTAAAGAATATGTTCATTAGATATGTCTTGATTTGCTCCGCACTAGGCAACTCACCAGGCTTCAATTTCTTGCTCATCTCTAGTAGTGCATCTTCCTCAGTCTTTTGTACCTCTTGCTCCAATGTACTCACTATATATGGGTTGTTACCAAATATCGCAGCTATTTCCTTGTCTGTTCCTAGACCAAAAGACTTCAATAACAAACCAGCAGAAACCTTTACACTCCTATCCACTATTACTCTAATAGTATCTCTCTGAGTCTGCTCAAACTCCAACCATGTACCTCTGGTAGGTATCAATGTGTTTTTGTATGTTGTCTTACCAGTATTCTTGTCCTCTATTGCCTCATAATACACACCAGGACTACGCACTATCTGACTTACTATTACACGGTCTACACCACTGATCAAGAATGATCCCTCATCTGTCATCAATGGCACATCACCCCAATAGTACATTTTGGTCAATAGCCTCACCAGTCTCCTTGTTCACTAGTCTAGCATTTACCCTAATAGGTGCACTATAGGTCAGTGTCCTTCTCCTACACTCATTGATTGGATACTTGATAGCATCATAATCGATATAATAATCCAAAAAGTGTAATTCAGCCTTTCCACTAAAGTCCTCAATAGGAGAGAATTCAGCAATAGTCTCACCTATTCCCTTAGTCAAAAACTCGTTGTAAGTATCCTTTTGAATAGAAATAAGATACGGCATGTCAATTGGCTCCTCAAAACGAGCAAAAGACAAACGCTCTGTGTTACCACACTTAATCTTGTGATAACCATCCATTTTTTTTGCGTTAGCAGGCATACATTTTCCTCCAAATAATTTACAAATAAGTTTCAAAAACACTTGCCAATTTGCATTGGATTGTGCTATAGTTTACTATAAGTTGCTATCCAAAAAGTAACTCGGATTTTTGCGTCTATATAAAACGCAAAAAAGTGCTATAATGAGTAGACTAAGCATACTCAATAATTAGCACTATCGACTGATTATTTATCCCCTAAACATCATAAAACTGCACATTTTCATCATCATAATCCGACCAATCTCCACCCGTCACCTTTTGCATTCGACATTAATAGTTGTACTATTATAACACAACATTATGTAATTGTCAACACAAAAATTGTAAATTTTGTTGTTTTTTTGTCTAAGGGTTAAATATCCATTATATACATATAATATTACAAATTCAAAAGAAGGTAAATTATGGCCAAAAAACACTCTTTCCCACTCGCTACCAGAGTCAAATTACAAATTATGCGTCACAGTACCGAATTGGCTAGTCGAGTAATCCAAACAGACAAAGATAGCCCCACTATCCATTCTATTTACAATATCCCATATCGTCGCAAACATCACAATTTGCAGACCATGGACTGGCACACACCTGTCAACAGTATTTCTCAGAACCACAATACCCTGATGCCCACCGTTTTTTATATCCATGGCGGTGCATGGGCTAGTGCAGACAAACGCTATTACACTAGACTCTCAAAAGATATCGCAGAGCGAGGCTTCACTGTCATCAATATCAATTACCGACTCATCCCAGAGTTTACCCTCAATGATGCATACAATGACTGTGTATCCGCTATTAGATATTGCCTTAGACACAACCAAGATTTTGCCATCAATACAGACAAAATTATTCTTGCAGGCGATAGTGCAGGAGCACACCTATCCGCTCTAATATCTGCAAAGGCCACAGCAGGCATACTGCATTTTGACTGCCGATTTGTAGGTAACATATTATTATATGGATTATACAATCTACAGCATATGGCTAGCAGTCGCTTCTCCATATTACCACCATTACATCAGGGGTTCAAACAAGACAAAGGTAGTAATGTATCACGCTTTTACCGAGATTTCTCTCCCGTATCCTTTGTTACCCAAAATTTCCCACCTAGTTTCCTCAGTTGCGGTAAATGTGACTCATTGAGCCCCGAGACTATCGAGTTTAATGAAATTCTCAAGCAACACAATGTCACCACTCACACACTCATTTTTCCACGCGAACGCCGTGATGCTAGACACGCTTTTATTAACCTCAATAATTCCGCTCGTCACGAAGCCATTATGGCTATTAGCAAAACACTCAAAAAATTTATAAAGGATTAAATTATGCAAAACATTCAAGGTAAAATACGCAAAGCACTAGACAATTACTCTATGATTGAGTCAGGAGACAAAATAGCCGTAGGACTTAGTGGTGGCAAGGATAGCACCATTCTGCTCTCCGCACTAGCCAATTTACGCAAATACTACCCTATTCCTTTTGATGTGGTAGCTATCAGTATAGATATGTTTAATGGCCAAACAGACTACTCCCCACTCACCCAATATGTCCAATCTCTAGGTGTAGAGCACCACATCATACCTACACCGCTATACGAGTTACTTTTTGAGGTCCGCAAGGAACCCAACCCCTGCTCTCTCTGTGCCCGTATGCGTAGAGGTCTACTCAATTCTACTGCCACCGAGTTAGGTTGCAACAAGGTAGCCTTAGGCCACCATGCGGATGACTTGATAGAGACATTCTTTTTATCTATGTTTTATGAGAGCAGACTATCTACATTTGCACCCGTTACATACCTCAGCCGTAGCAATATCACAGTAATTAGACCTATGCTACTGGTTAGAGAAAAAGACATAATCAAGGCTTCACGCGATTTGCCAATCATACACAATCCTTGCCCAGCCGACAAACACACACAGCGTGAATATGTCAAAGATATGCTCAAAAACATCTCCCGTGACGTCCCAAAACTACACGAGAAAGTCCTGAGTGCAATTATTCATCCAGATAGATATCACCTCTTTAATGACTTTACAAAAGACACAGAATAATATATACCTACTGCCAGTTCCATTGTATTTTGACTGGCATTTTTTTATTTATCAAAAAAGAGAATATAAATTATATTCTCTTTTTTGGTTACATCATATTATTTTTTTGCCTGCATTATCATATCCTTCAATTTGCCTGCTCTATTATATGCCTCATTCAAAAAATCCAAATCCTTCATATCTGTATACAAATGTGGTGCTCCCTTACAAGTTTTGTGCACCTCCAATATCATTACACCTTCATAATTTAATTTTGCCAACTTTTCACACACTTTTTGTAGATTTATCTTTCCATCCATTGGCAACAAATGCAAATCTCTAGTATAATCATACCCCCAATGCCAGTCCATCATATTATCATGCAGATGCACTACCAACAGTCTGTCACCATATTTTTTTAATAAATCCACCTTGGGATTATACAAATGATGATGCCCTACATCATAGCAAAATCCCAAATACTCATCCTTAATATTCTCCAATACATAATCTACATGCGAAAATCCCGCATTATCCAAGTTTTCCACAGCCAACTTCACATTATTTCGCTTAGCCACATCCAACACTTTTTTTATATTGTTTAGCCCTACCTCACTAGGTGGCAATGCAAAACACGCAGGATTACCATCCGTTATATGCATGATTGCCACATTTATATTTAGTTGACCACATAGTTCTATCTCTTGTATTATCTTATCAATATACCTATCCGCAGTCGCACCCTCTGCCCAAATACTATTCACACACTTTCCATCCAGATGAAAACATGATATCTCAATTCCGTTTTTCTTGATGACTTTCAATACTTTTTCTCTATCCGTTATATAGGCAGAGAGCATTATACTACGGAATCCTGATTTCGCAATATTCTTTATGATACTTACACTATTTGCACCACTTTCATTATTTGTATTAATACCTATCTCAAACATTCTTTTCCTCCTAAATTACACTATATTATAGCACAATTCCCTACATAAAACAAAGGTTTTGACCATTTATTTCACCGCAAATTTCACTTTCTTTACCAAAATCCGCCAAAATTATATAATATAGTTTATCATTTTGTAATTTTTATGCACCTTATCTCATATATTACAACAAAACCAAAAAAAACTTATCGAGGTAATATGCAGCACCAACCTTCCCCTGACTTTGTCCTATCTGTCGCTCAATACTACATCTCTCACCACTCCACCGTACGCGATACAGCCAACCACTTTGACATCAGCAAAAGTTCAGTACACAACTACCTCACACGCTATCTACCCAATATTTCACCTCAACTATACCATAGTGTCTACCTTATTTTAAAGCACAATAACCTCACCAAGCACCTCCGCGGTGGAGATGCCACTAGACTCAAATTCCACAACTAATACCCTAAATAAAAAAGCGAGTTTTCACTCACTTTTTTATCAATTAGTATTATCACAATTCATAGCCTTGTGCTTTGTTTCTCTTTCTTATTATTATATAAATAAGTCCACCTACTAGTGCCACAAAAGCCAATCCACCACATACATAAAACCAAATTGGGTCGGTCAACTTTATCCATTTTGCGTACAAGGTTGTATCCACAGTTATCTCAGTATCTTCTGTAAATGCATATCTATACAAACTATCACTATACCAGCCACCGAATTTATACCCCTCACGAGTAGGTTCATCCAATTCTCCTATGGTTTCACCAAAAATCACCTCTTGACTAGCATACTCATTGTCCGCAAATGTTATAGTACATTTTGCAATTCCCCACTTTGCATACAATGTGATATTCCCCATAGTACCCTGCTCAATCTCAGTAACCATGGTACTAGCATCATCTAGGTCGGTATACCACCCCAAGAATTCATAACCATACCTATCTAGTCCCAGTAATGTTATCTCATCCTCCACATCATATTGAGTAGGATTTCTAGAATTGTTACACTCAAAAATGTTGTTGTATGTAATATTATATGTTATCACATTCCATTGAGCCTCCAAGACTAAGTCCCCTACATACTCCCCAGCACTAATTGTGGTTATCGCATTAGCAGCATCCTTGTACCAACCACCAAAAATATACCCATCTTTGTCCACAGCTTCCAAAGTGATATTTTGTGTAATATTATAATTCACAGGATTAGGATTAGTACCATTAATACCTTCTATTCCGCTATAAGTGATATTATATGTCACCACATTCCACCTAGCTTGTAGCGTAATAGGTGTATCCGTAATAGTCCATTCACCTTGCGTTGGCACCAAATTACCATTATAATACCAGCCTTCAAAATCATACCCAGAACGAGTTGGCTCACTCAGAATGTAATCATCTCCTACTCTTACCTGTGTACTATTCATTGCTCCAGCACCATTGGTATCAAAACTAACCTCTATCTGCTCACCTACGGCATATGCTTGCCTATGAGTAGTAGTCATACCTAATACGCCAAAAAACATCATACCCAGTATCAATAATATACATACTCTACTAACACTTTTTTGTTGCATATTGCACCTCTCTAGTTTATTATACTTAAATTTGCAAAAAATAGCAAATTATATCACTAATATTTCTTACTTTTGTACACTTTTCTATATTTATTCAATTTTATCTCAAAAGTACTAGTTGTATTTTACCCTATTATTTTATTAACATATCAATTACAAATAGTTTTACATCCTGTAATTTTTCAACTTATTCACAAGCAATCAATGGTTCTTCATAATTACACCAGATGTCTCTACTCAAAAAACAAAAAGAGTATACCACAATTGGAGTGAACTCCAAAAATTGTATACTCTTTGTGTCAATTAATCACTAGTGATAATATCCTTGATTTCGTTGATTTGCTCCAAGCTCAATAGCTCAATCTTGTGCTTAGCATCTCTGTATGCCAATTTCATAATCTCAGGATACTTGTCATCACTCTCGACTTTCTCTACCATAATACCAGCCAACTTAATCAAATCTTCCTTAGATTTGTAATCAATAGCTGTAATAATTTTCTCCAAAATATCATAACTCATTTCAATTACTTTTGGATCGTTCAAACTTAATTCTGCCATATTTGCTTCCTTTTAAGATTTTTTATATTCTAGCACTAATAGTACTGTACTCATTCGTCACATCATCATGCACCTTATCAATCATTGGTTGCAATACCTGTGTGCGGATCGTATTCTCCAATTTGTCTGCACCCACACTCTTTAGATACAAGTTATAAATTGTATTTGGAGTATAATCCTGCAACAAATCTCTGTTGTCACCATAAAAGCGTTGTACCTTTGTAGCAATTTGCTCAGCAGTAAATGCCAAACTCTTTGCCGCTCTTAACTGTGCCACAAATCTCTCGTTGTATTCCTCACCTTTCTTTATAGCAGTCTTTGTAGACTTGGATTTTGCTACAAAGTGATTCCAGATATTACTAGCAATATCTTGTTGTGACATAGCACTAGACACTTCGTCATCACCATATTCTTTTGTCTTGGATGTCTGTGTGCCTGTTGCCTTCACTCTACTATTATATTCATTTTTTAGTGCTTTGGCAATAGTTTTTTTCGCATTTTTTACAATTTGAGCCATAAAAACATCACTATCCCACTTCATATTGGTACCTGAGTACTGCTTGCTCCTTGTTCTACATTTCTCTACATATTGCATATACTCTTCATAACCTAATACCAAGTTTTCACCAGTAGCAAAGTCAGGAATCTCACCAGCTGCCACATTCTTCTTCAAGTATTTCATTTCCTCATTGTACTTCTTTGGAGAAAATACCAATTTACTACCATCTGGAGATTCCACATAACCAGGTTTTACATCTCCACCATAACATACTCCGTCACCCAATTTTTCCAATAGTTCCAATCTATTTTGTAACTTTGCGTCTTTTATCCCAGCACCCTTTTCATCTGTTGCAGGCACATTCGCATTGGTCACTATTCCATATCTTTCCAATACAGTTTGCTTGGTCTTTTCCTCTACAACTTTTGCTACATTACTAGCCTGTACAATCTTGTCTTGTACTATCACATCTACATTTGCAGAATTAGTTTCAGCCTTTGTTTCTGCTACTCGTACCGCAGTTGTTTTTTCTTTCAATGCATTAGCCTGAAGGCTCGCTGTCCTGAATTTCTCTACTATCTCATTCTGAGCAATTTTATTTTCCACAGTCTCTGCTACTATGTTAGCCTGTACTAGGTCTTGTTTTACTGTGTCCTTATTTACTGGTACACCATTCTTGATAGCATCCAAATATTCTCTATAGCTAATCTGCCCGCTTCTCAATTTCCATATCAATGTACTTTTTTCTTTTCCAGTCAATTTTCTTGTCGTAGGCTCTTTTGGTGTATCACCACTCTCTGATTGTGCCGGAGTTGTAGCTGTTTTATCCTTCAACGCATTAGCCTGAAGGCTCGCTGTCTTGATTTTCTCTACTATCTCATTCTGAGCAATTCCCTTCTTTATAGCCTCCGCTACTTTGTTTGCATCTCTAATAAATTCCTCTACTGTGACACTATCCAGCGGTATAGCCTTGTCATTGTGAGAATTAACCATACTTGGCTCTTGTACTGCTGTCTCTACATCAAATTGTAGTCCCTCATTCACATCGCCAAACAAATTTACCCAATCACTGGCTACATCATTTACACTTGTTTCGTCCTGTTCCAATCCTCTAGCATATACACTGCGGAATTTCTCTACTTGCTGCGCTATGGCTTTCTTTGTGCTACCAGTAAAATCTACTAATTCAACTTCTTTACTTAATCTTTTCTCTTCCCTAATGTAGTTAGCAAATGTATCTGCATATCTTGATCTCGCTAATTCCTCATCCGCTGTACCCACAGATTGTACAAATTCCAATTCGCTGAGCAACAAGTCAGATAAGTTTTCGAACGAACCCAATACATCATCTACTATATCACGATCTACATCTATCTCTTGCCACAATTCACTATTTTTAATCTCATCGTACTTGTCAGCATATTTAGCAAACAACTCCAAATTTTGTTTGATGTTATTAGCATGATTTAATTGATCTTGATATAATTCATCAATTTCATCTTGATACTTAGCCTTATCATCATCTGTAATCACATCTTTGCTTAATACCTTTTCTCTCAAGGTTAAGTAAGAATCCTCAATCTTCTCCAACGCCTTGAAACTAACAGGCAAAGTTTCTTCAGCAAATCCCTTCAAGTATATCGATACCACAGCTTTTTGATACTCGTCATCCGGTCCATCTACCCACTTCAACATAGAACCCACTATGTCTTTACGATTGGTTACATCATTCAAAAGAAGCGCTAACCCATCCAAACAAGCTGCATCTATATTGGTACTATCCAATTCCGCCAATTTTGCCTTGACATCCTTGGTTTCTACATTGTTTATACCACTATCAACCAAAACTTGCTTAGCTGTATCCGTCCATTCTCTCACCAATGCCAATACAGACATAGAGTAGTCCACAGAATTCTCATACAAATGTACACCACTATCCATTAGTAAATTATTTTTCATTTGTTTATTCAAAAATTCCATTATACTAAATTCAATAGGTAATATAGATATTGCACTATCGTCATACTTGCCATACAATTCGTTGTAGTTATATTGATATGCATCCACAATGTCTTGATATTTCTTGATATCTTCTACAACGCTGTCGTATGAATTTACAACTTCTCTTATATCAGCACGCGTATCCTCATCATACGGAATACGCTTTGCTGCCAATTGGTAATACCCCAAAAGAAGGTTGTCAATTTCCGAATATAGAGCGGCAATTTCTAGTTTGTCAGTCTCCAAATCTTCTTTTCTAAAAGCATTGTTGATTTCATCAAAATCAAAAAATTTAGGTTCATAATCTGGATCTATGTCATCAAAAGCATCATTGTTTACTCGTGGTGTAGTCTGTCTAGATGTCAACACTCCTTGTGCAGCATCCCACTTTACCTCACCATACACAGCCTCTGCCAATGTCTCTGCATCTTGAATGTTGTTCTTTTTACCATACTCTTTGATATCTACATTCAGGTCTTTTGCAAATTTTGGTAATGCCATTCCCACATAACTAGCAATTAGTGGCATCATCCATGTATTTTCCTTGTCCTCTACCTTGCTTAGCACTTGCATAGCATCTACCTTGTATAGTTCACTCAATGCTTTGCTCTCTTTGTCATTGAGGCTACCCATCTTCACCACTTGACTCGCTATCAGGTCACTAGCCACATCCAATATAATATCTCTATTGGCATTTAGTTCCTCATATGTTGGTAAATTCGCCAACTCTACATCACTAGTCTTGACTCTTGCTAACATCTGTAGGTATCTATCACCATCAATGTCATCACCCTTACGCACACACTCTTTCTCAGTCGCTCTCAACATAGGCAATATCGCCTCGTGCGCAATGTCTCTTACCAATAGATATGTCCTCTCCGCTGGTGTACCATGTGGAGAAATCGCCAATTCTATAGAATCATCCAGAGCATGCTCCTCTCTACCCAATGTCCTAGTCACTGCATTCTTGGCTTTCCTAACCACGCTACGCAACCTGCGTTTTCGTACATCGACATCCTCCACTTTTATCTCTTTATCCAATGTGAGTTTTACACCAGTAGCCTTCAGCAATTCCCTTGAGAATAATTCCATACTAGTAGATGGTACATTTTTCAACACATTATTGATTGACCTATCCAATGTATAATTAGGTACTAGTTCGTTGTCATCCACCATACCCACTACATCATACAATGGTTTGCCACCCGTAGTGTGGAATACAGATATCGGCTGATTCTTGCTATTCCAAACATACCCCAATTTCTTTACACCTTCTTTTGTGAGCAAATGGTTGATAATACTAGGGTCCTTTACTACTCTCTCCCACTGCATATACCTGATAGCATCACTCGGAGTCATCCTACTCTCTTTACTAGCCACGTATGCTCGCTTTGCAGTAGCAGTCTTGGCATAATCTACATCTCTATCACTATACCTAGCCTTTACACCCTGAGCCACACTACGCCTGAGATCATTGTCCCACTCTTTGCCTAGCATTCTCTCGAATGTCACACCATTGTCCAATAGTGATAATACCTCAGCATTCTCACTGACATCAGATATGTGCTCTATCACATCATACTTGTTGTGTACGCCTTCCCAAATATTATCCAGTGTGCCATAACTCAATGGAGTAGCCTTGCTAGCCTTATGTGCCTTGCCATACATCTTGTCTCCAATTACCTTTGTAGTGTTCAGGTTGTACCTAACCTTTTTGCTATCAATACGCCTAGCAAAAGGTCCAAATCTCCACATATTCTTTGGCATACGGCGAGAGAACCAATACCTCTCATTCTCAAATGCAGGTACATCAAACTTAGGCACTTCGCCACCGCCATTTTTCTTTTTCCTAAAATAATCTACTATACTCATACTATCCCACTCTAATCCTTTTTATTTTTTGCTTCTACTTATTATATCATATTTTGCATTTTTTTGCAATATGCATTTTCAAATTTTTTGCATATTTACTCAATTTTTTTTATATACAAAAAATGGGCAAAATGTTGCCATTTTGTCCATTTTATCGCTTGTTTAACTTAGCCAATTCCTTTACTGCCTCACTCGCCTCTACCATGAATGTAGTCCTACTATAAGGACTGGCAATAAAGAAACATTGTCCACGACCCGCAGTTACTATGGTATCCTGCTCATCCTGGTTAATTCCACCCGCATTCCTATATAGATTCACTAGGTCCGTCATATCATTAGGTGCTAGGGAGAATATCATACTATATTGACTCGCGTTGATTACCGCACTAGCCTGACGCAATGTCTCTGCACTACCTATAAAGTCCTTTATATTCTGCGTAATTACTATCTGCATACCTTCGTACTTTCTTATACGCTTAGCCATCTGCGCCATAAAGTCCAGAGCAATAGGGAATTTTGGGTTAATGAATAAGTGTGCCTCATCCACCGCCACTATTACCTTTCTGTGCGTGTCATACTTGGTATTAAAGTCCTTGTTCTTACTAATCTCATTGTCCAGATATTTGAATACCATCAACATCTGTGCATTAGCTATCATTATGTTTCTGTTTGCCATTAGGGACTGAAAGTTAAAACATATAAAGTTCTCCTTGGTCTCAATACTAGTAGGTCCATTCCATAGGTTAGAGTTTCGTCCTCCTGTGGAGAATTTTTGTACATATGTCTGTAGTATTTGTAGGTTCCTACTCAAGTACTCATCTGTCTGAGTCTGTACCCTCTCACATATCAATTTGTATACATCATCAAAGATTGGGTAATCCTCAGGCTTCAACTTACTTAGGTTAGTAGTGTTATCAATATTCTTTCGTTTGTATACCTCTACCACCAGACTATTCAATATCTCGAATGCGTCACCACTCATACCATCGAATATTACGCGAAAAAACTCCTCTAGGAATTGTAGGTGTTGAGAGAATGAGTCACTACCCGTACCTTCATCCTCACTAAGTGTAGTATATACATGGAATGGATTCATAATACCATTCATACTACTACCTACATCTATAAATTTTCCCTTCAATCCGTGTGCCAGTGATGTATACTCATTCTCTGGGTCCAATATGAATATTCTCGCATTGTCCGCAGCCAGATTGGCTAGCAATGTACTAGTAGCATAAGACTTACCACTACCAGACTTACCTATTACTATCATGTTACTGTTTACCCTCTCGTTGTTACGCTCAAAAAAGTCGATAAACACAGGGTAATTGTTGTATCCCATATAGAAGCCTTCCTCATCCTCCAGACTACTACTGATGAATGGGAATGATGCCGCCAAAGCACTAGTATGTATCTGCCTCAATGCATCCAATGTAGTGTCTCGCATACTTATGTTTTGTGACACAAATGCACTTACTTGCCTACCGAACATATCACTATAACTGAATCCATTCTGCTTGAGTACACTACGCACCTCTTTTTTGTTGTACTCCGGTGTCATTATATGTATTCTCACATCAAACAAGTCCTCATTACCTACCTTGATTGCTTGCAATAATGTCTGTAATGTATCGTGCTGAGTTTGTAGATCTATCTGTTTACTAGACTTGAATACACTATTCATTCTACCCTCTAGCTCTACTATACTACGGTCAATCGTTTTCTCCGCCTTTTCTTTCTTTAGCGGTGTTAGATTCACTACTACCTTGCTGGCATCTAGATTAAATAACGGGAACGCCCACGCGTTAGGCACATTCAATGGATAATCTGTAATAGCAAAGTTCTTGTATGCTACGCCATCAATCATTGTCTTACCCACCTTGAATACCACATCATTAGGCATTGACCACTCTGCATGATCCGCCAATGACACAGTAGATACATCACCCTCATTAAATGTCGCACCAAATTGTGCCTTTAGGAATATCGCTATCTCCTCACCGCGTAGCCTCTTGGCTACCATTGGCACCACTCCACGGCTAAATGCATTAATCATTTCCTCTAGACTTGTCACTATCGCCTCACGGTCCGTATCATATATTACAATATAAAAATGTTCCTTGTATGTCTTGTCTACCGTAGACATCGCCCTCAAGTGTTGCATTCTATCCTCAAATAATAGATACCTAGCGTCCGCCTCTTCCTGCGTCATCTCGCCGTTATTCACCATCTCTAGTATAGAATCATACTTCCTGTCCTCACTGTATATGTAGCCATCCATCACTATAGGCTTGGTAATTTTAATTATACTAGCCTGTTGTCCCACAGTTATTGCCTTCAACGCCATTGCGAATGTGTTGATTACTGACTCTTGCTTCTCCTCATTGAGTAGACCAAATTCCATTGGTCGCACCTCTAGTATTCCCGCATAATAATCCTTGATATCCACTAGGTCATTCTTTATATCTAGATATGGTATCAATTCATTCATCGGTCTGTGCTTGCGTTTCTCTTGCTTGCTAAATTTCTTTGGATCACCTATAAATCTTACCAATATCCATAATGTCGTATATAGTTTCTTTCCATCCGCTATGGGCAAGAATAGACATACACTGATCGCTATCCAAGACATTGATAGTATCAATTTGATGTGTCCAGGGAATCCCGTCATAAATAACATTAATAGCATTATAGCCAAACATATTATAGCCAGTATAATGTCTGCTATTGTTATTCCCTTATAAAATTCCATTTTTACTTTGGTCTTTCTCGGTATATAACTACCCATATTCCCTACCTCGTTAATATTTAGTATAAAATATATTATATACTATTTGCCAACAAAAACAAAACATTTTCAAGCACTTTTTTTATTTTTTTTAAAAATTTTTACTTTTTTGTATCAATTGGTATGATATTTAAACAAAAAAAGACGGTTTCCCGTCTTTTAGTTATTTACTAAGGTATACCCTTAGCCTTTTTCAAGGCTTCTTCTACTGCAATCTTCAACTCATCCAAACTGTCAGCAGCCTTTCTTACTTCACCCACATTCTTAGACATGTTATTTTGTACTTTATCTAGATCTTTTGGATCAATATTTTTCCAATCAGCAATTTCTTTTACCACTTTATCCAAATTGTCTTTTTTGAAATTAATATTATTCATATAACTAGCAAAATTTGTTAGAGCATTTCTAGTACCGCCTTGTTAGCCGCTTGATCTGGAGTCAATGTTCCCATAG
>JAFVZD010000099.1 GCA_017508345.1 Clostridia bacterium
GGAGTTGAGTGGCACATTAAAATCCACCCTTAGTAATACTCGTTTACCAGATACGTTCATATCCTTGATAGTTATTTTGTTAAACATAATTTATACCTCTCTAAAAAAAATTAATAACTTTCTAGTATTCCAAATTTGATTGCAATGTTTGCTATATCGGTATTCATATTTTCCAGAGCAAACAAGATATTTAGATATAGACTATTGTCTTTGAAACCAGTATTGCACTTTGTTTGCTTGAATAACGCTCGCTAGGTCTTGTTGATATCTTTGATATTTTGCTCACTCAATGAGAATATCTCTCGCATACGCTTGTCCCTGGTCTTATTGTCCATATCCTTGGCTTTTGTGAGCATTGCAATCAACAAATCTAGTGAACCGTGTAGGGACATCCATAGTGGGAATACACTCTCTACCTCGGCAACAGTCATACTCCTAGGCTTCTCCTCGTATTCTTTGCTGTATTGGTGTATTTTATTTAGTTTCTCGTTCAAATGATTGGTATCATTGAGTATTCCCATTATGATATTCATTTTTTCAATATTATTCTCTGTTTGGTTAGCACTGATACGTATCACGTTGTTATTCATCAATTTTATAATCTTGTCCAAAGCCTTGATACGCCCAGGTATACCACGCTCGCTAGATTCTTTGTCACATAGGTTCATTACAATTTTTTGACCTAGATTATTCTGCATATCCATAATTTGCACTATATTGCCTATCATCCACGGATACGCTACTCCAAAGATTTTTACAATCTTTTCGTCTGGCACAAATTTGTCATACATACTGGATGTGGATGGCTTGGATTTCACAATCTTTCGCAATAATTTGGCTAGATGCTTGTTGAATGGCAATAGCATCAAACTAACCACCAGCATAGTGATTAAGTATACTAGTATCAATGTCAGTCCTGTCTGTTGACCTAGCAAATTATAAAAAGGTTCTACCCAATTGAATAACAAGGATAATGCCAATAGTATTCCTGACAGATTCTTGAATAATACATAAAATACTAGTGCCCTCTTGCCATCTGGTGAAGTATTGGATACATTGTAGAAAAATGTGGTGATTCCTCCTACAAAACACGCACCTGCCAGCATTGTTACTGCGGATGTAATAGACATTGGTCCAGAGGCTGCCGCCGTACCTACTAGGGCAATTAACACCGCCATTGTAGCATAAGTACTATCTGTCAAAGCACATATCAATGCACCTACCAAGAATAACACTACTGGATGTGTCAATACGGATATCCACTCGTATATACCAGGCTGATTGACTATTTCTCCTAGATTGGAACCAATTAGAGATAATCCCAAACAAATTAATCCAAACCCCATTATAGTGGTAGCGATACGCTGAGTGGCGGTACGCTTGGAGAACATGTATATTACCGCACCAATCAAACATAGTATAGTAAAGATTTTTACCAAACTAATCGTATCAAAGGCAAGCAAGACAATACTTAGTGCAGACCCCAGATTGGCACCCAGCACTATGCTAATACCCTCGGCTAGACTAATAGCGCCTACATTAATAAAACCCGAGACCATAGACAGCGTGAGTGTACTACTCTGCACTACGGTAGTCACTGCGGTACCCATACCATATGCATTCATTTTGTTGCTAGCGGACTTTGTCAAGGCACGTTTAAAGCGAACACCCATTACACTTTCTAGCCCATTATTTAGTGTCCGTACACCATACAATAAAACACCTATCCCCGCCAACGCTAATATTATGTTGTATAATAGAGCCATTACGAGATTTTCTCCTATTTTTATATTGTGTAGATTTCAAAAAATTATGATTAGTATGTATATATAATACTCAAAAATATATAAAAGAGCAAATGATTTTAACCAAAATTATTCAGTTTCTGCAAAAGCTAGTTGCAATAATTGCATAATCTCATCATAATCTTGCGACCTATTGATTTGGTCACGATAAGTTTTACAATTCCTCCTAGAACGTATGTAATAACCAAAATGCCTACGCATTAGTGGAAAAACTATGCGACTAGGATAATATTTTAGCATAATATCAATGTGCTTTTTGATTACAGTGAGCGGGTCCAAGGTATATGGACGATTAGCCAATTCCCCAAACATCCACGGATTGCCCAATGCCCCTCTGCCTATGGCTATACCGCTACAATGCGTGGTATTTAGTTTGTCACGAGCCATTTGTGCACTAGTGATATCACCATTACCAAAGACAGGGATATCCACTGCACGTGCTATCTCATCTATTACTGCCCAATTAGCTTCCCCCATATACATTTGCTCTCGGGTACGCCCATGTACTGTCAAGGCACTAGCACCACTATCTTGCATCAGTCTAGCAAAATCCACGGCTGAGATAGGCATATCCTTGATACCAATACGCATTTTGACCGTGATAGGTTTGGTAGTATGCAATACACAACTACGCACCACTTCGCTAGCTATATCCGGGGTACGCAACATTGCTGAACCCATATTGTTCTTGATAATCTTAGGCACAGGACACCCCATATTGATATCTATAATATCAAATTTTTGGATATCCGGGTGTTGTACAGCATCGGCGATGACATCGGGCTCGTTGGAAAATAATTGCACTGCCTTGGGGGATTCATTATCCTCACAAATTAACAAATCTTGTGTATTCTCGGAGCCATAAACCAAACCTTTGGCACTCACCATTTCACTCACGGTTAGCCCTACACCCGCCTCGCGACAAATAGAA
>JAFVZD010000100.1 GCA_017508345.1 Clostridia bacterium
CGGCTCGCCTATTGTTGCGTACACGATAGACAGCAGTCATCTTGGATATGGCTAACGGGATACCGCTGGATACCACCACTACTAGCACCATAAACACACTGAATGCGGCATAGTATACACCCAATAATTCTGCCCCCAACTCGCGTGACAGGTAGATACGGAACAAAAACCCGATTGCACGGGTTAGCACACTAAATATTGCCACTATGGCTACTGCACGGACTAAGGATTTTGACACAATAATTACACCACCTATTGGTAATATTGTATTGTACAAATCGCTAAAATAGACATACAAAAATAAATTATTTAGGTTATACCAACAAAACACTACGCATATAAAGTAATATGATTAGAGAAATAAAAAATTTGTGCAATAGCACTATGCACAGAGTGAGTCTGGATGATACTATAGAGAGTATATGCCTAAGGTACAATATTACTAGGCATAGGCTGTTGATAGATAATCCCAATTTTGCAGAGTTGTACCCCGGATGTATGTTGTACATTGGTAACTGCAACAAAAAAATATATATAGTACAGCCTAGGGATAACATATGTGGTATAGCACAAAAATTAGGAAAAACAGAGGATGATATACGCAAACTATGTGGTACTAGTGAGGTATTCATTGGTCAGATTATAGAATATGAGGATGGATAGTACAAAAAATAGTACTATGCACAAAAAGTGCAATTTATAGCAGTGAACTATTCGCAAAAACCAAAATTGGTCAAGTACTATGCACCGTGCATAGTACTAATAGGTACAAAAAAATACCACATAATGTGGTATTTTTTGTCCCGAATTAACGGATACGCATATCAGTATTATTCTGCTCTGCTATTTCACCTTTTGGAGAAACATACAGAGTGGTTTGGATAATGTAACGAGCATCTTTGTTGTCTTGAATTTCGTTATCTATCACTAGTGTGTATGTGCGTCTAGGGCGCTTATCCTTGGCAGGTGCTGGTGGAGTGTCTGGTGTATCAAATATAGCATCTACATCATCTAGCATTGGGGATATATCCACCTCGCCTAAGTAATCAGATAATGTAGTTTGTTTACCTGGTAGCCCTTGGGTAGGAGTGGCTATTTTCTCGGATTCTTCACCCTGATAATTTACATCATCATAATACATATCTTGAGCCGGTGTAGCGGTGTACTCCTCTACAAATCTAACAGTGTGGTATGGTACATTGACTACTTTGTCATCATCTAGCATATTGTCATAGCGCGCAGTCATTATATCCAATATGTTTTGATTAGGGTTCTTGGCAAGAGCCTCAGCAATGTAGTGAGGTTGGATTTCGGTTAGATTGAATCCAGATATAAATTCGTTTACACTGATAGCGTCTTTGCGAATGTTGTCTAGAATATTAGAGCGAATTGCTCTGCTATTAGCCACCTCGGTAATATATGTATTTAGGTTGGTGTCAATATTGTGATTGAGTTCCCTAACCTTGCTGGTCATTAGTTCGTAAATTTTGTTGTCTTTTTGATTGTCTATCATAGTAGTGCTCCCCTCTTAGTAAGTATATTATTTGTATAACACAAAACGCGGTTTTTGTCAACGATTGGTAAAATGAAAATTTGCAAAAAAACAAGAAGTATTGCATAGTAATACTTCTCTTATAATTATAAACTTAATTTTGTGGATTAGTCATCCTCTGGAGCGGGTTTGTTGTAAAAAATTACACCCAATGTATTCTTACCACAGTGTACGGTAATGGTACAACCTGCTTCGGTCTCTATGACCTCGTCAAACTTATCATTAAGCAATGTGCGGACAGCGTCCACAATCTCTGGGCTGGTCTCAGTGTGAGTGATGAAAACGCGTTTGCGGTCATAATTTGGATTAGCGTGGAGTGTGTCCTCTACATACTTTTGTACGCATTCAATGTATTTACCACGGAACTTTTTGTCTACACCTAATTTACCTTGACGCATCTTGATACTAGGCTTGATATTCAATAGATTGGCACCAAACACTGCTAGTGCGGAACAACGACCACCCTTGTGTAGCATTTTTAGTTTGTCTACTATAAAGCTAACTTGGATATCCTGGCGTGCTGCCATAATGTCCTCAAATATTTTGGCTGCGGTGAGTCCTTGGCTAGCCAATTCGGCTGCACGGATTGCCTGCAATGCTATACCTGTGGATAGAGATAGGGTGTCTACCACATACACACGATTGTCAAATTCGCCACTAGCAATCATTGCATTCTGGCAAACACTACTGAGTCCGCTGGATAGTCCGAAGTGAATCAACGCGTCATAACCGCCATCACTGGCTAATTCTTTTCTAAAGAATTCCTCTGCCTCTACAGGGTTGTATGATGCAGTCTTTGGCAATTGTCCTGTAGCATCAATGTAGTCATACAAATCTTTTACCGTTACATCCACGGAGTCTTTGCATTGTTTCTCGCCTAAGATAACAGGGATAGGCATAACACTGATGTTGTATTTTTTGAGTAAATCTGCACTCATATCAGCAGCAGAATCTACTGTAATTTTGATTTTCATAAACACACCTCTTTTAGTAATTATGTATAATAGATTACTTTAATATTAACATTAACAAAAAAAAATGTCAAACAAATTAAAAAATTTCAACTGATTAACATTTTTTTTCTTTTGTAAAATTTTAGTTATCTTTTAGATTTTGGCTAAGCCAGTCTACTAGCTCAGGGATAGCCACACGGACTTGGTCCATAGTATCACGGTCACGGATAGTGACAGAATTGTCCTCTAGTGTATCAAAGTCTACAGTGATACAGTATGGAGTACCTATCTCATCTTGTCTACGGTAACGCTTACCTATAGAACCGGTTACATCGTATTCTGCCCTAAATTCGCCTGCAAGTAGCCTGAATACCTCGCTAGCCTTGTCCTCCAACTTTTTGCTAAGTGGTAGCACAGCACATTTGATAGGAGCGATACTCTTGCGGAAACCCATTACTACACGGCTATCATCCTCGCCCAACTGCTCTACTCTATACGCATCGCAGAGTACTGCTAGCAACAATCTATCCACACCCACACTAGGTTCTACCACATGAGGGATAAACTTTTCTGCTGTGAATGGGTCAGTATAATACATATCCTCACCACTAAATTTGCCGTGTTGGGTCAGGTCATAATCAGTCCTATATGCTATACCCCACATCTCACTCCAGCCGAATGGATAACGATACTCTATATCTGTAGTACCTTGGCTATAAAAGCACAATTCCTCAGGCTCGTGGTCACGATAACGGAGCTTGCTCTCACTCAGACCAATGCGTTTGGCAAAGTCCATACATGTCTCTCTATAACGGCTGAACCATTGCATACCTTCCTTGGGATTACAAAAGAACTCTAACTCCATTTGCTCAAATTCACGAGTACGGAAAATAAAGTTACCCGGAGTAATTTCGTTACGGAAGGATTTACCAATCTGACCAATACCTAATGGCAATTTACCGCGGGTGGAACGCATTACATTCTTGAAGTTTGTGAATATACCTGCACAAGTCTCGGGACGCAAGTACACTGTACCCTTTGCATCCTCGGTCACACCTATGAATGTCTTGAACATTAGGTTGAATTTGCGAATAGGAGTAAAGTCACACTTGCCACACTCTGGACAAACAATCTTGTGCTCAGCGATAAAGTCCTGCATTTCCTCATCACTCATAGCCTCTGGGCTAGGGAATCTAGCCTCTGGGTTAGATTGTTGCTGTGCTACAATCCAATTCTCAATCAACTTGTCTGCACGGTGTCTAGACTTGCATGCTCTACAATCCATCAATGGGTCACTGAATCCTGCTAGGTGACCACTAGCCTCCCATACCTTAGGGTTCATAATAATAGCACTATCTAGACCAACATTATTGGGGTCACGCTGGATAAACTCACGCCACCAAGCGGACTTGATATTATTCTTTAATTCTACACCAAGTGGGCCGTAATCCCAACTATTGGACAAACCGCCATATATCTCACTACCTGCGTAGACAAAACCACGATTCTTGCACAACGCTACTAACTCTTGCATTGTTAATTCTTTCATCATAATACCTCTCAAAATCAAATTGAATTAATGTAGGGTAATTGTATCAAAAATAGCGGATATAGTCAATAGATATTGACAATTTTGTAATGAATTTGAATAACAATCAAAGTATGGACATAAAAAAACTTATTTTGCCATACAATAGGTAAGAGGTAAATTTTTATGTTGATTTGGGTAGCGATAGTATTAGGATTGATACAGGGATTTACAGAATTCTTACCTGTATCCAGCAGTGGTCACTTGGTGATAGCGGAGAGTATATTGGGAATAAATATGAATTACAACTTTTTGAATGTGTTGTTGCATATCTCCACACTACTCGCGGTAATCATATATTACAGAAAAAAGATATTGTATCTCATCACGCACCCTACATGTAGGATGAATAGGTACCTACTGATTGCTACTATTCCTGCAGTAATTTTGGTATTACTCACACATAGTATTTTTGGCAAACATATGGAGAATACGCTATTTGTGGGAATAGGATTTTTGCTAACTGCGGTATTACTGAGTGTAGCACAAATAGTAGCCAAGAGAATACAG
>JAFVZD010000101.1 GCA_017508345.1 Clostridia bacterium
ATTCCGCATCTCCAAGAATACTTCACTCAAATTTTTTAATTTACTATACAATCCCGCCCGTTCTTTATTCAATAAATTGGTAATAGCATTACTTTCCCTCTCGTTTATCACCATATTACTGATTACCTCTAATACCTGCTTTGGCAACAACCAAAACAACACACACCCCACCAACATTGCCAAATGCTCATACATACTACCTATTGGCAAAAAATAGAACCTGAGTAAAACATTTACCAAAAACACCGACAATACACTATATATCCTATAATTACTCCTCATAGCACCCGCCACCATTCCCAGTATCCCATAGATAGCCACATATATTAGACTCCCCGTACTGAGTGCCACACCTAGCCCACCTATTATACCCAACATCACACTCGCCCCTGTACCAAAGCACCACATCCCCACTAGTATTGCCACACTGCACAATACATCTACTAGATACACACCCAAGAATGGTACATTATATACACCATTCACTATTAGCATCCACATCACTCCACCACTGATAACCTCCGCCACCTGATACTTTCGCCTAACACCATACATCATAATATTTTGTAAAAAGTATATATAACACCACATAGCAATCACCCCTAGCACTCCGCCCAAAACACTATCTATTAGCACCCCACCAGCATACATGCTTAGATATGTGTTTGCCAACACACTGGCTAACGCATACAATGTTATCAATATCAAATTCATAGGTTTTTTACATTTGTAATGCAATACATACATTATAGACATTATCACTACCGTAATCACACTACCTATTACACTAATATAATTACCAAAGCAAATTAGATTGGATAATATATACAATGGTGCTACTATTTGCAATTTCTGATTACACCACACCATAGCAAAAAACATCCCCATTCCAAAACATCGCATTCCCCCAATCTCTGCATAACTTAGTGCACAAAATATCAAGAAAATTCCCAAATACTTGAGATAACTACAAATTGTCGCATATCTATACTCTTTCTTCTACTTTCACCTCTTTTGCTAATTATACTAAAAGGCTCACTTTCCCCCACCATTCTAGAATGGTTTATTTGTTACCTTTTGCTGTTTTTTTGTAGATTTTTACACAAAAAACCCACAAAGGCTTTGCAATTCTATCCATTTTGTAGTATAATGAGCAAAATTACTTACAGGAGTTAGTTATGCAAAAAGTTGTAGTTATTACAGGGGCTTCTAGCGGAATTGGTCTAGCCACCGCGGAGTATCTCAGAGACCAAGGTTACATAGTTTACTCATTTTCTCGCTCAGCACCCAAATTGGATGGTATTCAACATGTGGCTTGCGATGTGTCCGATCGTTTTATCATTCACCAAGCATTTGCTACCGTATTTGAGCGTGAAGGTCGCATAGACGCAGTGGTAAATAACGCAGGTATGGGTATCAGTGGTTCTATGGAGTATCAATCTCTACCCGACATACACCGCATTACCTCTATCAATTTGTTGGGCGTTATTAATTGCTGTGCTGAGGCAATACCTTACCTTCGCGAATCACGCGGTCGCATAATCAACATAGGTTCTCTAGCAGGCGAATTCGCCATTCCATTCCAGACAATGTACACCACCACCAAGGCGGGAGTACAAGCATTCAGTATGGCATTGCTAAATGAACTTCGCCCACTAGGTGTACGCGTCACATGTATCTTACCAGGAGATATCCGTACCAGTTTTACCGCCAATCGTGTCAAGACAGATATTCCTAATGACCCCGTCTATGGTGACCGCGTACGCAATAGCGTAGCGCGTATGGAGCATGACGAATCCCACGGTATGCCACCTGTTAGCATATCCCGTGCTATTCATCGCGTACTCACTCGTCGCAACCCACCACACCTGATGACAGTAGGCTTCAAATACAAATGCCTACGCCTACTCAAGCGTTTTGTCAGTACCAAAATGTTGAATAGAATACTATATAGTATGTATAGCAAATAGGCGAACATATGCGTATTTGCGTATTAGCCAGCGGTAGCAAGGGAAACACTACATATATTGAGGGAGACAATACTCGCCTGCTCATAGATGCAGGGCTCAGTTGCTCCGACATAGAGGATAGATTATTGCATATCGGTGTCAATCCGTCACAAATCAATGGAGTACTAATCACCCACGAGCATTCTGACCACATCCGTGGTTTACATACTTTCGCTCGCAAATACTCCACCAATATCTATGCCCACCACGATACTTGGCAAGTACTGGATGCCAAACTCCCCAAAATTGCTACACACAAAAAAATTGACATTCTATCCCCAGATTTTTCTATCAACGAATTAGATATCACCGCTTTTGACCTAGACCATGATGCTTCACACTGCTTGGGTTACTCCATTATGTGTCGGACCGCCAAAATTAGCCAAGCCACCGACTTAGGCCATATTACGGACCCAATTATTCGCCAAATTATGGATAGTAGCCTTATTGTACTCGAATCCAACCACGATGTAGACACCCTTCTCAATTGCCGTTATCCACTATACCTCAAGAATAGGATTTTATCCAATCACGGCCATTTATCAAACAAAACATCCAGCGAGGCGGTTGCCAAAATGTTAGGTTACGGCGTTCGAGGTGTAATATTGTCCCACCTTAGCGAAGAATCCAACACCCCCCGCTTAGCATTAGATACCTTTACTAATACACTCAGTCGCCAAGGTGCAGATTGGGTCAAAGAAATTCACCTAGATGTCGGTCACCAAAACAAAATTGGTAATATTTACAAAATAAAAGAATAAATTTTTAATACTTACATACAATATCCCCGATATTACAAAAAAAGGGGATATTTTTATGTCTACTCAACCTACCAAAAAACCAACAAAAACCAAAACTACTGCAAAAACCACTCGCACCACGCGTTCTACTCGCTCCACACCAACCAAAGCCTCATCTACCACCACCGCAAAAGCCAAAACCGCTACAAAAGAACCTCTGATCAGCACAGGCAAAAAAATAGGTCTAACCATCTATTTTACTTTCATATTCACCATTATGGCAGTAATGGGATTGATGATTTGGATAAATAGCGCAAACGACCAATCAGTCACCACCGACCCAAGTTTTACCAATCAAACCACCAGTCCAAACACCTCCACTGAACACAATACAAACACCACAAATTACCAAAACTCTACGGATAATCTCAACCCAACCACTGACACAACAATCCAAAACAACACACAAAACTCTCCAACAACCAAGTCAGACACAACATCCACAACTAATACTAACCAACAAAACTCTGCCAGCACCAATGACTACACTGCCAGCACAAATTCCACAACCAGCACCAGCCAAAGCACCTTCACTACCACCAATCCAAAGGATAAATCCAACAACACACAATTCAACAATTCTACTCAATCTCAAAATACCAGCACCCCAATTCCAGCCAAAAACTCTTCGCAAAACGACATAATGGACACCCTACTAACCCAAAACAACTAACTTTAAAAAGTATAAATTCAAAACAAAAGAGATGTTTTGCTCAAACATCTCTTTCTTTTAATATTTAATTAATTTCTAAATTAAGCATTTTGCATGTAAATGCCGTATGCATTAGTATTCATACCAGGTGTGAGACCAAATGTCCATACATCAGTATCAAAACCTTTTGATATAAAGATTGCTGCATCAGCACATCCCTCAGTTGTTACACCTTCTGATGTTGTTTTAATAGCAGGAGCCAATGGTGTGAATCCTTGCTCAGCTTGCAAGCTACCACCATTAGTTGTGTTGAATACACAATTAGTCATGATACCACCACATCTCTGAGCCATAACCTCCGCCTGCATGCTATCCTTGAGTGCATCAAATGATAACTTACTCAACAGAGTACCAACTGCTCTACCAAACATTATCTCACCACCAGCCTCTGTGTGCAAGTACTTGGTACATGTATCCAAGTGTTTGTGTCCATCACCCTCGAATTTTACATTTACAAAACTTGTCTCAATTGTAGCATTTTTCTCAAATGACTTAGCCAAACCAGCCATCTCACTACCCAACAATGTTACAGTTGTAGATACATTAGTAACCTTACCTTGCTTGAATTCCACAACGATACCAGCCACATTTGTACCACTTACCTTGTTGCTAGAGAATGATGATGTCACAGCCAACTTAGCACTTTGTGCAGTGTTTATCTGACCAGCAATACCACCAGCATTGTAGGCGTTAATTACACTATTAGAACCACTTGCCTTTACTTGACCATCGTGATTAATCACTGCCACAATACCACCGGCCATTGTATCAGCATTAACATTGCCTAGGTCAATATTAGCCTCTGCATAAGCATCAGCAATCTGAGCATAGGTTGCACCAGCAATACCACCAGCATAGTGAATGCTGTTCTTGTACTCATCTGCTACAATAATGCTACCATAGTATTCAGCACCATTGATTACTGCATAGTTTTGACCAACGATACCACCAGTGTATGCTGTTGTGCCAGTATTCAAGTTAACATTCACAGTAGACACTACATCTCTAATGTTACCGCGGTTGCTACCCACTATACCACCAATCATTGTTGCGTTTGCATTAGCATTAATTACACTTGTACCTGTTACAGCACAATCTTGAAGTAGACCAAAGTTCTTACCAGCAATCACACCTGTAGCACCTGTAGCACCATTACCACCTTCAACCTCGGCATTCACAATGTTTAGACCCACAATCTGTGCATCCTTACCAATCACACCAAAGAATCCAGCATCAGCATACTTGCTGTCAATTACCAAATTGCTAATTGTGTAGTAGTTCTCACCATTCTTAGCTACTGTAATCTTACCATTGAATGGGTTCTCCTCAGTACCTACTGGTGTCCATGGGCTAGTCAACACAATGTCAGCATTGATCAAGTAGTTACCCTCTAGGTTGTAGCCAATGTTGCGTAGTTGTGCCTCATTTGTTACCAAAATCTTTGAACCTGGATCTACATCATAGATCATATCCACTACTACCTCAGCCTCTTGCTCTGCAGTTCTCAATGTTGGCAATCCACCATTAACATTACGATCAATCATCCATACATTGTCAAAGTTCCAACTAGTAGGCTCACTATTACCATAATATGTAATGTAAGGTGCCTTAGTTACCTCATCTTGCTCTGTTGCAATAGCACCCTGAGAACGAATAGCCTCAGCTACATCAGCCTCAGTTGGCATATTACTCATCAAATCCATAACAGAACTCATCACAAAGTATCTCTGCATGTAATCATCAGTATTATAAATACCCTTGAAACCTTGCTCAGATACATAGTAGTTACCATAAATTCTATTCTCACCCAATTGGTCAATCAAGAAACTTGTACCATTTGGATTATAGTTTGTATTCAGTATCATACCCATCTTGTCAGACAAGAATGTACCATCCTCTTGTTGCGCCACTGTCATTACACTATATGTGTTAATTATATAGGACTTAGCCACTGTGTCTCCAGCTACGCGTGCTGCAATACCTGCCATCTCAGCAGTGTCCTTTGTAGGTATCATTACACCCTTTGTATAAGAGTTAATAATAGTACCTCTCTCATTTAGTGCTGCAATACCACCTAGAACATAATCACCACTCAATGTACCTACAAAAGATACACGGTCAATTCTACCACTATTGCAACCTACTATACCACCAGCATACATCTGAACAAATTCATACTCTGACACTTGTGTCACCGTACTATCTGTTACACTAACCATCTTAATTGTACCTTGGTTTTCACCAGCTACTACACCAGCTAGCATACCATCGTAGATACCTGCATGGCTAAAGTTCAAGTTCTCAACCACACCGGTCTTGCCTATTCCACCGAACAAACCAGCAAAGGCAATGTCCAAGTCAGCCTCAGGGAATCCTTCAGCTGGTGTACCATCCTCGTTTGTCTGATATTGCATAATAGTCAAGTTGTAGATTGTATATCCAGCACCATCCATAGTACCATCAAATGCACCTACATTCCAGCCGATTGGAGTCCAACACTTGTACGCACCTAGGTCAATATCAGATACCAATTTATAATTAGCATCCAATGCATATCCCTCTACTGTACCAATCTTGGTCAAATCCTCTGCATTACGCACAAAATAAGGATTCTCCTGAGTACCATCACCTATGTAAACTGTACAATTTTGGTTGTTGTACTCCTCTTTAGAAGAATTCAATGTAAGTGAAGTACTACCTGCTGTCAAAGCATCAAAAGTAAATACTACACTACCATTCTCCATGTTTTCTGTATTAGCCAAAGCTACTACATTAGTATCCCCAATTACCATCTCAATCTTGGTATCCTCTTGGGCATCCTTCCTCTCCACTGTCACAGTAAATTGCTCACCCTTGTTGGCATTCACTACACTCTCGTTCAAGGTAATTACCTCATTTACACGAGCCAAGTAATAAACAGTCATACCACAGGTTACGGCAACTACTGCGATAGCCAAGAAAATCATAAACTTACCAAACCAATTCATATTCCTATTATCTCCTAATGTTTTTGTCAAAGAATCTTACTTCTTTTTACACCCAATTATACCATATTTGGGGCATTTTGTCAATACTCATTTTTTATATATTTACAAATATCGCATTCTTGCCCACAATTTAGGTAGTTTTTACCCCAAAAATTTGCATTATTTGCCCATATGACACGCATTACTAAATATAATATTACGCTCCTAGCCTTTTTGTTAATTTTTGGCACAAAAAAAATAGCCCCAATTACTTGTAGGCTATCACCAAAATCCCAGACTAATCATTATCGCTTTGTTGACTTCACTCAACCTTACACTATCCAAGGCACCTATTTTATTCAATAACCTAGCCTTGTCAATAGTCCTAATCTGCTCCAATAATACTACCGAATCCTTATCCAAACCATATGTATCCGCACTCAACTCTATGTGCGTAGGCAATTTTGCTTTTGTCAACCTACTAGTCACTGCCGCCACTATCACTGTAGGACTATACCTATTACCTATGTCATTCTGTACCACCAATACCGGCCTCACACCACCCTGCTCACTACCCACTACGGGTGAGAGATTGGCATAATACAGCTCTCCGCGTTTGATATCCAACTAATTTCTCTCCTCCAACCATTCCTCATATTTTATTAATTCTACTAAATCGCAGTCATCCACCACAATTTGTTCCTCAGCACATTCTTGTAGACATATGCCGTATTCACTCACATCCAGTGTATGCATCTTTGTACTGCTTTTGTGCCTACTGTACTTTATTAATTGACTTTTGTACTCTATCCATTCATCTTTATTATCCAATTTATTCCCTCTCTTTTATTTTTAATACCTGTCTATATCCATATTTTTTGTACAAACACTACTTTTATTTATAATATTACTTTCTATTATTGTCGTTTTTTGCCAATAAAAAAAAAGAAGTATACTATCTACTCCTCTTTTCCCTCTAATTCATTACACATACAGCATATGCATACTCTCCATCATGTGCTATGCTAATATCAATCTCACTATACTTGCTATCAAAAATTTCTTTTGCCTTGTTATACAATCTTACTACCGGCTTGCCACCCCTCTCTGCCAGCACCTCAATATCATTTAAGGCTATTTCGCCTATTCCCGTCCCCATAGCCTTGAC
>JAFVZD010000102.1 GCA_017508345.1 Clostridia bacterium
GATGGGAATGTATATGTGATTGCAGAGCATTATGAGTCACAAAAGAATGTGGATTATCACTCTAATATGATAAAGAAGAAATGTACGGAATTGAATTGGCCCAAGCGTAATGGTGAGTATATAGAGGCGTTAATTGACCCTGCGGCTAATCAGCGGACCTTGGCTAGTAGCAAGTCTGTGAGTGAGTTGTTTTTTGATAATGGAATCTTAGTAAATACTAAGGTAAATAAGGATTTGTTTACTGGTATATCAAAGGTAAAGAGTTATCTAAAAAATGGCAATGGCGAAGTGAAATTGTACATATTCAAAACTTGTGTAAATATGATAAGAGAAATTAAATCTTATTGGTGGGGGAATGCGGATGCACCGATAAAGAAGGATGACCATGCAATGGATGAATTGAGGTATTACATTATGTCTAGGCCAGATGTACCCACAAGGCAAGATGAAAAGTTATCTAAGATTGAGCAACACAAAGAGAAAATGATATTGCGGAATAGAATGAACAAAAGGAAGTTGATGTAAGTAAAAAATGGATACAAGGAAGAGCCTCAACAAGGCGTTAATAAAAAAAGCGATAGGGTTGAGTGTGGATGAAGTTATAGAGGAATATGCACAAGATGATGAGACAAAGGACCTAAAATTAGTAAAGAAAAAGGTGACAAAAAAACAATTACCACCTGACATACAGGCAGTGCGGGCGTTGTTGGAGATAAATGATTATGCCAATACTGACACATACAGCAAGATGACGGATGAAGAATTGATAAGAGAACGGGACAAATTATTGCAAGTATTAAAGGCGGACAAGGGGGATAGTGATGCAGATAATTAGAGCGAATAGGAAAGCTAAGTGTGCTGGGGATATGGATTGCGAAAATATGGCAACAGTGAGAGTGCATTTTGGTAAGAAGCAAGTGTACCTTTGTCAGGAGTGTGTGAAGTTGTTGGGGATAGAGTGTGCTAGAATGGTGGCACCTAGGAGTGTAAAAAGCAAATTTAACATAGTAAAGGGAAGAAAAATATGAAAAACTTAAATACAAAATTAAGTATGAAAGTACAGGATAAAGTAGATGAGATAATCAAAGATTATGAGAATAGAAAGGAGGAGAGAAAACCTTTTGAGGCACAATGGCAGTTGAATATAAATTTTTTGTTGGGTAATCAATATTGTGGGATAAATGCTAATGATAGTATAGATGATTATGAAAAGCAGTATTTTTGGCAAGAGCGTGAGACATACAACCATATAGCACCATTGATAGAGACAAGATTGGCGAAGCTAGCAAAAGTGAGACCGCAAATGATGGTCAGACCATCTAGTGGTGATGAAGATGATATTAGTAATGCAAAAGTTTGTAAAAACATTTTGGATAGTGTGGCTAGCGAATTGGATATGTCTAGAATAATTGCACAGGGTACACGTTGGAGTGAGATTTGTGGAACTGCATTTTACAAGATTGTATGGAATGATAATGCTGGCGCAGTGATAGGGGAATCACAAGATGGTAAAGCCATATATGAGGGGGATGTAAACATTGCGGTATGTTCGCCTTTTGAGATTTTTCCAGATAGTAATAGTAGCAATGGAATACAAGGTTGTAGGAGTCTAATACATGCTAGGCCTTATCACGTGGATAGTATCAAGCAATTATGGGGCGTAGATGTAGAAGGGCAGGATATAGATACATATAATTTAACCAATGCGCAAGTAGCGGGAGGCTTGGGGTATTTAACCACGGTAGCAAAGGTGGGTAAGACTCAGAAACACAATCACGCTATGGTAATAGAGAGGTATCAATTGCCTAGTGTAAGGTATCCAAATGGTAGGTTGGAGATTGTAGCTGGTGACCAGCTAGTGTATGAAGGGGATTTGCCATACAAGAATGACAAAAATGGGGATAGGACTTTTCCTTTTGTGGAACAAATCTCGGTGGAGCAACCAGCGTTGTTTTGGGGTAGTAGTATTATAGATAGGACTATTCCAGTGCAAAGGGCATACAATGCAGTAAAAAATAGGAAACACGAATTTTTGAATAGGATTAGTATGGGAGTACTAACAGTAGAAGATGGTTCAGTGGATATAGACAATCTAGAAGAAGAGGGATTAAGTCCGGGTAAAATACTGGTGTATAGGCAAGGTGCGGACAGACCGCATATGATGTCGGCAGAGAATGTACCTAATGATTTTCTGGATGAAGAAAATAAATTGTTGGATGAATTTCTGGAAGTTAGTGGTGTGAGTGATTTATTGGTAAACAACATTGCTAATGTAGGTAATATGAGTGGAATAGCATTGCAAATATTGTTGGAGCAAGATGAAATCAGAGTATCAGCAACAGGTGAAAATATAATGTTTGCGATACGTAAGATGGGTGAAATGATATTGAGGCTATACAAGCAATTTGCTACGACTACTAGAATGGGTAGAATAATAGGAGATAGCGGAGAGCTGGGGTTATTCTATTGGGATAAGAATAATATCACATCGGATGATGTTGCCTTTGAGACTAGAAGTGAGATGGGTGAAACCTTTGCTCAACGCAGGAGTATGATATTTGACCTATTGAATGCTGGACTATTGCAAGATGAGACTGGCAAACTCTCTAACGCTATGAGGTTAAAGGTATTGCAGATGTTAGGCTTTGGCGTATGGGAAGATGCTTTGGACAACAACAGTCTACAAATAGATAGTGCGAAACGAGAAAATATAGCAGTAGTGGATGGTGAGAAATTGGAGGTGTTGGAGATACACGACCACGACCTACATATTGCTACACATACTGCATTTATGTTGAGTGCGGATTTTAGTAAGTTGGAAAAAGAAAACAAGGAACTCAAAGAGAATATGCTCAAACATATTAGAGAACACAAGCAATTCAAAAAATTGACTATAATAGCAGAAAGTGAAATGGGGGTAAAGTAGTATGGAAGTTGTAGAACAATCCCAAGTAAAAGAAAGTAATATTGAGGACTCTACATTGGGTACATTCAAAGATGTACAGACCTTGAAATCTGCGTATGATAATTTGAGAAGTGAATTTACTAGAAAATCTCAGTTGCTCGCAGAGTTGAGGAAAAATATGGATGGCGACAAGGTGCAAACCCCGCCAGAAACCTTAGATAATGATGAGAAGAGTGTATCTAAGGAAGAAATGAAAAGTGATTGTGAAGCGAAGCAAAATTGTGGAGAAATACTTGAAACACGTGTTGTTACTATGCACATTGATAGTAAAAATGCTGTCAAAACTGAAAACGATGTTGAAAAATCAACATCTAGTACTAGTATGGATACACAAGATAAGGACCAAGAGAGTAGCAATCAAAAGGCTTTGCCATTTTGGCAGAGGTCTAATTGGGATACTCAGATAAAGCAATTTTTTGAACAATTTGATATGGATGC
>JAFVZD010000103.1 GCA_017508345.1 Clostridia bacterium
ACTCAACCGCAAATTTCACCCAAGAGTTTCACCGCAGCATTTAACTGTAAAGGGATGACCACTGTCATCCCTTTAACTATGTAGTAATATTAGCCACAAAATAATACAGAGCATTTTCTCCTGTCATCTGCCCCGACTTGATTTGATAATCCAATTCTGCACCCAAGTCAAGTATGGCTTTGAGTTTAGCCGGACTAAACCTACTACCCAATTCCCTAGATAGTTTTATCGCATATTCTTTCATTTTTATTCTATCCGCAATTTCTTTATTGGTTAATTTGCTAGTAACAGCATAAAACATCCTACGGAAACTAGATTGTATCAACATTAATATTGTTTGCGGTTGTTCTTTATTCTGCAACAAATAATCAATAATAGCGATTGCTCGCTTACCATCTTTCTTGGATACCGCGTCACTTACCTCAAATATAGAATACTCTACATCCCTATGCACCATTTCTTCCACCACACTAGTTTGTATAGTACCATTTTCGCCCACATAATTAGATAATTTATTCACTTCACTCATAATTCGCGTTAAATCCAAATTGCAATAAGCCAGCAAAGTATTCAACGCATTTACATCAATTTTGACATTCTGCCTGTTTAATTCCGCCAATACTACCCTCTGCACCATTGGTGCATCCATATAATCGCAATCTATCACTTCCGCAACTTTTGCAATATCTTTGTAGCATGTAGCATTTGCCCCATCCACTATCACTAATACCGTACTAGACATAGGCTTTTTGGCATACTTTACCAGCGCCTGTACATCCTTGTCATTCTTGAATACCAAATCTCTCAGCACTACCACCTTTTTGTCCGCCATCATAGGCATAGACATACACGCAGTGATTACACTCTCCATACTCACAGTATCATCTGTGTATTTGATAATATTAAAATCCGCAAATTCCTTTACACTAGCATTGACTATCATATCCTCAGCCTTCATCCTGAGATACGCATCCTTGCCACGCACTAAATAAACATTATCCAAGTTGATTTTCAATTCATTTTTTAGGTCGACAAATTTCATACTCCACACATCCTCTACTAGAATATTAACATATTAATCAATATTTGTAAAGAATTTTTTCACAACCCAATATACACCAGACTAGCACACAGCCCAATCAGTGTGACTATCCCCAATGTAGTTACCGTAATTATCCTAGACTTTTTGCTAGACAAATAATTGTAACTACAACCAAACATTGCCAGCAGATATGTGAATATTATCGGGTCATAAAAGCTAGGGAATTTGGACACAGCAAAACTCACTCCCGCCAGTATTCCACTAGCATAATTGGTTATCCACAAGCCCCATTGTACCAGCCACAACACATACTCAAATATAGGTATAATTAGTGCCAAGAATATCGCCACAAACAATATCATATATACATAACCAAATGCCGGCACTATCACTACATTGGCTATCAAACCTATTATAGACACCTCACCAAAAGTATTTACCAAGAATGGCAGAGTACCAATCTGTGCCGCAATGGTCATACTGATAGCATCCCACATCCCTTGGAATTTCCAACCACGATACCATGTCTGCATCACAGGCATCAACATCATTATGGCATACACACTAGAGAAACTCAACAAAAAGCTCACATCAAATATCACCAGCGGACTAATCGCCATCAATACTATTCCAGACAAGGATACGCTACTCAGCCCATCCGTCTGATATCCAAATATCTTACCAAACATCAGGAATACATACATCAATGTCGCTCTAGTGACTGGTACCGCATATCCACACAACGCACAATACAATATCAGTACAATTATGATTATTATTATCTGCCACTTTTCTTTTAATTTGAATGGCCTCATGAGTAGCCTAAGTATTACCGCTATGAATACAACATTCATACCCGATACCGCTATAATATGCGTAATGCCCGTACGCAAGAAATTAGTCATTATTGTCTCATCCACATCTGTAGCATCACCCGTCAATACCGAGTATGCCAATTCTGCCATATCCTCCGACATGCTTTGTTTCAATACAATACGCATTTCCTCACGCACACTATCCATTAGTCCCATTGTGCCTGGTGATATCAATACATCTTCATCATTAATCTGTACCGTATGTTGATAATTATACTTGTAACCATAGCTACTATATCCGTTCTCTGTAAATATAGGGGTATTACTAATCTCTGCCTTCATACTAATAGTATCACCCGGCCTAATAGCATACACCTTGTTTGCATCCGTGAGATTGGTAATCATAATGTATACCAGCATCCTATCTTTGAGCTTTATTACCTCGTTTTCGCCACCCACTACCCCCGTACTGACACGCACAACCACTACTTCGTCCAAAAACACATTGATATAGTCACCTCTGTCTTGATAACTATTAGCCACCACGCCTACCACACTATATTCCGCACCTTCAGTACTCTCAAAATTACTTGGCTTAGTGTTGTATTCAATAGCATACATCCCTACACCTATGATTAGAGCCACCAAGCACACTAGCAGCCTGTACTTGTTTACCCAAAACCATTTCAACACATTGTATCTAGTTATCCAATATATCAATATCAATACACCACATACGCCGAATATTATCAAGGCAATACAGAGATAAATACTACTATTGTAGTAGTACAAGTCACCAATATATACACCTAACGCCAAAAACAAGAAAGCAAACAGCATTGGCCTAAAATGTGCTATCATTTATCCCTTTTACCTTTTGTTTGTATTAAAATATGTTATTCTATATCTACATATAATCATTGTGTATCAGCAAAAACAAAATTAACTGATTATTTTTTTTTGTATAAAAATTTATTGCTTTGACATATAGATAAAATCATCCCCTATTTTATCTATATTAAATATTTACACAATTTTTTGAATTTTTTTGTCAAAACTACTTGATTTATGCATTGCGTTATGCTATAATACCACTATATGGCCTCATAGTATAGTGGTTAGTACACCAGCCTCTCACGTTGGACACGGGGGTTCGAGTCCCCCTGAGGTCACCAATACAAAGCACTTTTTATAGTGCTTTTTCTTTTGCTCAAACGAATACCAAACCTCAGGGGGACTCGAACGGGCGAATAGAGAATTGCGACTGAGTAAGGAGCAATTATCCGCCCCGGCGTGAAAGCAAAATCTCATTTTGCGGTGCGAGTCCCCAAAAAACATCATGCTACATCCTACTTATCATGCCTGAGGTCACTTTTGCATTGCACTTTTTATAGTGCTTTTTCTTTTACCCAAACCAATGCCAAACCTCAGGGGGACTCGAACGGGCGAATAGAGAATTGTGACTGAGTAAGGAGCAATTATCCGCCCCGGCGTGAAAGCAAAATCCCATTTTGCGGTGCGAGTCCCCAAAAAACATCATGCTACATCCTACTTATCATGCCTGAGG
>JAFVZD010000104.1 GCA_017508345.1 Clostridia bacterium
CACCACAGAGCACAAGGTCACAGACAACCATACACAAAATTGAAGATTGTAAGTATCAAGAACTAATCTACAATGAGGTAAATGGTAAATGACCAGAATTAATGTTTTTTGCAAGGATAATAGGTATCGTCGTATAGTGTGCGAGGGGCATACAGGATATGGCGTAGAGGGCGAAGACATTGTTTGTGCAGCGTTGAGTAGCATAGTGCAGACAGGTGCCTTGGGTATGTTATCCGTAGCAGGTGCGAGTGTAGATATCATTCGTGACGACCGCAGAGGTTATTTTGAATTAATTATTCCAAAGAATATGTCAGATGAGATGGTACACGATGTGCAAGTTATTTTTGCGACAATGATGTGCGGTATCCATGACTTGTATACGGAATATAGTGATTTTATAGAGATGGAGGTGCGCAATGTTCTTTAATATTCAGTTGTTTGCCCACAAGAAAGGTCAAGGTACTAGTAAGAACGGCCGTGACAGTGAGGCAAAGCGTCTAGGTGTAAAGAGAGCTGACGGACAGACAGTAAAGGCTGGAGAGATTTTGGTGCGTCAAAGAGGTACTAAATTTTACCCAGGACTAAATGTTGGTCTAGGTAAGGACTTTACATTGTATGCTAAGGCTGAGGGTGTAGTGAAGTTTACTCGTTTTGCACAGAACCGCAAGCGTGTAAATGTAATTGTACCAGTAGCAGAGCCAGCAAAAAAGGCTACAAAGAAAGCAACAAAGGTAGCAGAGTAATACAAAAATCCCGCGAATGTGGGATTTTTTTGTTTGTAACAATTAAGTATTTTGTAGTGGAATAAATTTTATAATGATACTACTACTCTATTATAAAAAATACAAAAAAATATTAGGGAAAATATTAATAAAAAATAATTAAATTTTTATTTGTAAGTGGAAATGAGCGATAGATAACATAATGCTTTTGAGAGTTGTATTATAATGAATATTTGGGGAGATTGAGTGCTGTGGTGGGATTTTATAGGAAAATAAAATATTAACAAAGCTAAAATGTGATTTTTGTGTCAGTATGGTACACGAACTAAGGTGGGTAAAAAAATGTGGAAAAATTGAAAAAAATGTTGTCAAAAATTTGTCAAACGGGCATAAAATGTGGTATAATTGTGTCGCACAAAAAATAAAAGGAGATAATGATATGGCGAAGGACAATTATAACAAAGCCAAGGCTGGTCAGCGGAGCAAAGAATCTCTGGGGGCTATGTGGGCGAATATCAAATCCAAGGGCGACAGTGATGGCGGCAAGGCTGTGAAAAAAGAATTGACCAAGAAGACTTATCAACCATTAATCATTAGCGTAGTGATTTGTCTAGTGGTGGGTGCGTTGATTGGATATTTTGCTTTGGGATTTTTTACCAAAAATGATTGTTTTGTGATGAACGAATATAGCACAAATGAGGTGGATGTTTACATAGGTGGGGATAGCGGTGTGGATGAGTATGTGGAGAAAGGTGCCAAGTGTGTTGCGTTTGGCAAGGAAATTACGGACGATATAGTAGTCACATACAAATTTAGAGAGGACTTGAGTATGGATGCGATATCTGTCAACGATGTAGACGAGACCAAGTCGGGTATTTATTACGCTATTTATACAATAGACAACATCAGGTACAAGGGCATTGAGCTAGTTAGGAATATAATTGTAATGGGACAGGAGGTGTAGTATGGCTAGACCAAAGAAAGTAAATAAAACAATTGTTTATGTATGTTCTATTATAGCGTTGATCGTGGGATTGGCAGTAGGAATGGTAGGATGTGTATATTTTAGCAATCCGGCAACATTTGTGATACCTAATAAACTCACTAATTCGGTAACGACGGAGATGGGTGACATTGATGTGGATGTAGTAAAGAGCAAGGATTTGTCAATACACTTTTTGGAACTGGGTAACAAGTACACGGGAGATTGTACTTTTATAAAGGTGGGCGAAACGGAGATACTGATTGATGCAGGTAGTAGGGCGAGTTCGGTAAGCGTGATTGATGGTTATATCAAGGAGTATGTGCAAGGCGCATTGGATTATGTGATAGTGACGCACGCACACCAAGACCACTATGCGGGTTTTGCGACAGGATTGAATCAGCAAAGTATTTTTGACCTATATGCGGATGCTGGAATTGGTACGGTTATTGAGTTTGCTAAATACAACCAAAAAGAAACTAGTACAATGTTTAGCAATTACAAGAGAGAAAAGCAAGAATTGGTGGAAAAAACCACGGATAATGGTTCACCTACAAAAATAGTAACTGCATTGGATTGTGTAAATGGGACAAATGGTGCTAGCAGAGTGTACAACCTCAGCAGTGATGTAAGATTGGAGATATTGTACCACAAATACTATGAGACAGAAGCAGATTCAGAGAATGATTATTCTGTATGTTGCCAAATAGTACAAGGTACGGGGGCTAGTGCGAAGTATTATTTATTTACAGGCGACCTTGAGGATAAAGGTGAATTGTCCCTAGTGGATGGCGGAGCAACCAAGCACGGCAAGAATGATGGAATGTTACACGAAGTGGAATTGTACAAGGCGGGACACCATGGTAGCAAGACAAGTAGCAGTGCGGAATTGTTGAATGTAATCAAACCTAAGCATGTATGTGTATGTTGTTGTGCAGGTAGTAGCGAGTACACAAAGACTGCAGAGAACCAATTCCCTACACAGGAATTTATAAATAGGATTGCACTACACACAGCTGAGGTATTTGTGACTAGTTTGTGTATAGATTACAAAGAGGATAAATTTACATCAATGAATGGTAATATTGTGGTTTGCTCAAATACAGGAGAGGCAACTGCTATATACTGCTCAAACAACACTACCCGACTCAAGGATACGGATTGGTTCAAGCAAAATCGACTCACTCCTTCTAATTGGGCTAGTTAGTGTAAAATATTTGTAATTAACAAATACAAAAAACATATTGTCA
>JAFVZD010000105.1 GCA_017508345.1 Clostridia bacterium
ATCAATAGGATAAATTACGATGATGCTATATTATTGTGTGTATTAAGAGAGATTTATGACGATGTGAATGTCAAGATGGACATCAAGCAAATAGTGATAGATGAGGCACAAGAATATCCAAGGGTATTTGTAGAATTATTGATGCGTATATTCCCTAGGGCACAATTTAGTTTGTTTGGGGATGATTATCAACAGACTACGCCATGTGCGGTGTCTAGCCTTACAGACTTTTTATCATTGCGAGAGCGGGATAATACGTATGCTGTATTGGATAAGACATATCGTAGTACAGAGGAGATTATGCAGTATGCAGATGATAGATTGGGATTGAGTTATCACAATGCATTTAGGTTGGGTAGTAATAATCCGGTAGAAGAAATCACTATGGCAAGTGATGTAAATCAAGTATCGCAACAAGTATTGGGAATATTAGAGAAGGTAATCCCAGCGGGTAATAATATAGGCATAATAGTGGGCGATGTGGATTTTAGTACGGAATTGTATCAAGAACTACAAAAAGTAATACCACATAGGATTGCTAATATTGTGAATAGCCATATTAGTAGTGATAGGCAAGTACAAATTTTGCCAGTTAGTATTGCCAAAGGTTTGGAATATGACACTGTAATAGTTATTGAGAATGGTGGATTATTGGATAGTCATCCTACGCCGTATCATTATATAGCGTATACTAGGGCTATCAACAAATTATTTGTAATAAAGAAATAGATGAATGGAGTAAATTATGAATTTTAGAGATATTTTATCACAAAAAATCAAAATAGAAGGTGTGACATATGAGCAAATTGCCAATATGTTTACCATTCCGCCAAGTGTAGAAATGGGAGATTATGCTTTGCCTTGTTTTAGTTTTGCAAAGATACAAAAGTGTAGTCCTATGGTAGTGGCGGAGAATATTGCATCCACGTTGCAACAAGATGAATTAATCCAAGATGTGAAAGTAGTGAATGGTTACCTTAATATTTATTTAAATAGACAAAAGGCAACACAACTAATTATGCAAGAGTCATTGCAAAAAGATGACCTTGCTAGTACTAATATTGGTGCGGGCAAACGTGTTTGTATAGATTTTAGTAGCGTAAACGTGGCAAAAGCTCCACACATTGGACATTTTAGTAACACTGTAATTGGTGCTAGTATTGCTAGAATTTACGAGAAAATGGGCTTTGATGTAATTAAACTAAATTATTTGGGTGATTATGGTACTCAATTTGGTAAGTTAGTGTGTGCATATCAAAAGTGGGGGGACAAAGATGATGTAGAGGCTAGGGGTATAGATGCCTTGCAAGAATTATACATTCGTGTGAATGCGGAATGCGAGAATGATGAGACATTACTGCAAGAATGTAGAGATACTTTTAGAAAACTAGAAGACAAAGACCCTGAGGTTATGGCATTATTTGAGTGGTTCAAGGCATTGTCTATTGATGAGGTAAAGCGTACATTGTTTGAGCCATTGGGTATAACTTTTGATGATTGGCGTGGAGAGCAACATTATGCCCAATACACTGACCGTATTTTGGCGGAATTAGAGAATAGTGGTGTGGCCAAGATTAGTCAAGGTGCATTAGCGGTTGATTTGGAGCAATACAATCTAGGCGTAGCCTTAGTAAGACAATCTAATGGTACTACACTTTATTTGACACGTGATATTAGTACTGCAATAGATAGACAAGCGGAATATAATTTTGACAAGTGTATCTACATTGTGGGTGTAGAGCAAAAACTACACTTTGCACAATTATTCAAGATATTAGAATTAATGGGTAATGCTTGGGCAAAGGACCTAGTGCATTTGGTAAATGGTAGATTGAGATTGCCAGAAGGTAGGTTATCTAGTAGAAAGGGTAATCAAGCATTGGCAAAAGATATTATGGGTACAGCTAATCAAAAAGCTATGGATGTGATGAAGGATAGAGGTGTGGCAGTAGATGAGGCAAGAGCAAAGGATATTGGTTTGGGAGCTTTGATATTTAGTGCCTTAAAATCTGGAATTAGTAAGGATAGTGTATTTGTATTGGAGGATGCACTTAATTTTGATGGAGAGACGGGCTCATACTTGATGTATACACACGCTAGATGTGCTAGCATTATTAGGAGAGCGAATATTGCTGATTTTGGTAATGTGGATTACAACCTAAA
>JAFVZD010000106.1 GCA_017508345.1 Clostridia bacterium
ACAAAGAGCGAATTCCCAGTCAACTCATATATCGATAATCTAGATACATATATGCTGGTACTTGATTTTGCAGTTGCCAGTTCCCCGGGTGCTAGTTTTAGTACCAATTTTTCACTCAATATCGCATTTATGGCAGATGTTCAGTATGATATGGATAACGAACACCTACTCACTGTTAGTCAACCAATCAACCAATCCTCTCCCGAATGGACCAAGGTAGGTTACAACGCAAATCTCACCGCCCAAGCCACAAAGATAGAAACCAACTCTATGACTACACTAGTTAATCTAGATAACAATCGTGACGCCAACGGCAATGTGACCGGTGCTGTATTGGATGACTATGTAGATGCAATAGTATACAAGGATATAGATATAGTGAATATCAATATTGCCACAGGCGATGTAATTGGTAAACTCAGTGATATAAATTACGATTTTGAATGGTATGGTGGAGCGGTCACCTTGCCTAGTGGAACAACACTTGCTAGCGGTAGAGTATTATCAAAGAGTGAAACATTCACAGTAGATTGCTACACATATTATCCTACAATGTATCTCCGCCGCTGGATGGTAGGTAATATCCAATACATTACACTTAGTGACCAAATTTTTCCCGGCTCTACTAAGATTGATGCCTATTACACCGCTACATTCGAGAGTACTATCTTTAATCCAGACAAAACAGTAGCCACCAATTCCCTAGGTGCAATCATTCCCCGCAGTTACTCATATTGGTGGACACCTATATCCGGAGGTGCTGTATCACACCTACAAACTTATTATAACTTTGGTACACTGAGTGGGTCCACCTTGACAACTAAATTGGCTAATTACCTTGCTTGGACAACAAATATGACTAACGCATGGCAAAATTACCTTGCAGAGAATCCGTCTATGTCCACTTACATAAACGCATCTGGTGTCCAAGGCGAGAATTACCACGCATTTATTCAGCCCTTATTATATACAATCAAGTATGCTAACAATAACAGTCAATCCATGGTGGGACGAGGTAACGCACATACTTATAGTGCATATTATACAGCTGGTGTTACAGTAGATACACCTAGTGGTACCACTATAACTACGGGTGGTAAATGGGAGTTAGGTCATTTAGAAGCACAAAAAGGTGGTGCTGTAATAGGATTAAAAGGTACTGCAGGTAATAGTGCTGGTCAAAGCCTTACCTACAACCGAGCAGGGATGGCATATGCTTATGACTGCACCACACCTTTGTATATGCATGATTTTTTAACATACACGAGTAATGAAAAAAGAGTGCTACTGGATGGTTATATAGGTAGTAATGGATATACTTCCCTACATTGTCTAGGAACAGCAAACGCATGGGGTAATACTTGGCAAACTATCTGTGGTACAGCCGTAGTATATGATGAAACTACAAATTTGACATATGGATATATAAATTTTGATAATTATGATTCCATCTCTAATAATTACATAATAAGTAGCGATACGCTTGACTTTGATGAAAGAGACAATCTTTATAAATCATATGGGTACCAAAGACTCAATTATACTTTACCATCTGGTGATGGTTGGTTTACTCATATGTCAGTACCCGTAGTGAATGGAAATAATGGATTAATGAGTATTGTCGCACTGCCTGCGGCATCAACTTCAAAAGTTGATCAAGATACAGGTGTATGTGATTATTACTATGGTAAGAATGCTGCTGGTGTTTTTGTTATGTCTTATGGTGGTGCTACCGAGGTTGGGTATTCAGCAGGTATATATAGCTATGATAATGAATTATCCATAGCCGCTCAATCTGTACATTTGAGTTTCCGCTCTATGTTGATTACCAAAGAATATTTACACCAATGACATTACAATAATAGATTGGTGCTTGCTCAAAATCTATTTATCTGACAAAACACAAAAATCTAATAAGAAGAAAAATATCCTTTCTTCTTATTTTTTATTTTGGCAATACTCGCATATCATTATAATATTTGTCTAGCCACATTGCCTAAATCATTAACAAAAACAAAATTCAATAATAAATTTCACATTTTTTTGACTAGGTAGTTTACTTTTGATTTTTAATATGATAATATTAATCCATATTTACAAAATTTAGAGGAGTGTTTAATGAAGAGAAATATAGTAATCGGTGCCGCTTGGACATATGCCAATAGCGATATCCACCTAGGTCACATCTGTGCATATATGGGCGGTGATGTTTTGGCAAGATACCACCGTGCCAAAGGAGATAATGTATGTTTTGTGAGTGGTACAGATTGCCACGGTACACCTACCACAGAGCGTGCTATTCGCGAGAATACCACACCTGAGGCTATCGTAGGTCGATACCACGAGCTATATTGTCAAGTGTTCAAAGAATTAGGTATGTCATATGACCTATACACTATGACTGCCGACCCTTATCACCACCGCAGTGCCCAAGAGATGTTCTTGACACTCTACAACAATGGCTACCTCTATCCCAAGACTGAGGAGGCTAGTTATTGCCCAAAATGTGGAAAATTCGTGTATGACCGCGAGGTTGAGGTGATTTGTCCAAAATGTGGAGAAGTATCCAAAGGTGACCAATGTGGCAAGTGTGATTATGTTTTCACCAACCAAGACCTACTACACGCCAAGTGTAGAATATGTGGTGGCACTACAGAGGTTAGGGAGAATACCAACCTATACCTCAAATTGTCCTCACTAGAGGCAGAGCTTAATAAGCATTTTGAGAATTGCAAGGGTAATTGGCGAAAGAATACTATCCACGAGACCGAGAAGTTTCTAAAAGAAGGACTATTGGATAGAGCAGTTACTCGTGACCTAAATTGGGGTATCCCTATCCCACTAGAGGGGTATGATGACAAGCGCATCTATGTTTGGGTAGAGGCTGTATGGGGATATGTGTCCGCTGTTCAACGCTATTGCGAAGAGCATAATCTAGATTGGCACGACTTTTGGTTCAATCAAGGCGAAGGCAAGAATAAAATCTATATGTGTCATGGTAAAGATAATATCGTATTCCACACAATTATTTTCCCAGCATTGCTATTAGCCACCGACTCACGCTTCCATTTGCCTGACCACTGCGTTAGTATCGAATTCCTCAACGCAAGAGGCGAGAAAATGAGTAAGAGCAAGGGTAATGGTCTCACTATGATCAATATGCTGGAACGCTACAACCCAGATGGTATACGCTACTTTTGTATCGCCAATGGCCCTGAGCACAAGGATGTAGACTTTAGCCCAGAGATTTATGCCGCACTATTCAATGGTGAGGTAGTGAATAAATATGGTAACCTAGTCAATCGTGTAGTCAACTACAAAGGTCTAGATGCATTCATCCCTAGTGGTAAATTGGATGCCGAGATTGTAGACATTGTATCAGATACTTTTACTACTGCTAGCGCTAGCCTAGAGCAGGCTAATTTCCGTGATGCTATCGCTAGAGTAATGGAATTGGTGGACTATGGCAACAAGTATTTTGATACAAAACAACCTTGGATATTATTCAAGAATGAGGACAAGACAGAATTTTATAATGTAATGTACAATTGTGCTTATATTGTAGCAAATTTGGGTGTATTGATGCAACCATTTATGCCATTCAGTGCTGCCAAAATCCGTGAATGCTTTGGTATACAGAATATTGATTGGCGACCAGTAGAATTCACTGGCGATATCCATTTGAACGCTATTTCTCAACTATTTGAGCGTGTGAAGGTTACCGATCTAACCGATTAATTTTGATGGAGTAATTAATGATAAAAAATATTATTTTTGATATGGATGGCACTTTGGTCAATTGTACAGAGTTGCAGACTCATATCTTGCGTGAGGTGCTCACAAATTTTGGTGTGGATACTAGTAGCATGGATTTGTCCAAACTAATTGGGCCACCACTGTCACGCACCTTTGCAGAGTACTTTGGAGTAGAGAATGTAGAACTAGCATTTGATAAATACAAGCAACTATATATCACTACACCTATCCACTCCGTATACCTTATGCCCGGCATACGCCAATTATTAATTACCTTGCGTGATTTAGGTTATAGGTTATTTGTGACCAGTTTGCAGATACAATCCGTAGTCCAGAGCGAATTACAACACTTAGACATTTTGCAATACTTTGATCGTGTCTACGGAGATAATATAGATAAGCCGTATTCATCAAAGGCAGAGGTAATTGCAGACCTAATGAGTGAGTTGGATATTGACCCTGCCCAGACTGTAATGGTGGGAGATACCGACAACGACCTATTGGGTGGTGCTAGCCATGGTATGACCACTATTGGTGTAATGTGGGGATATGGCAAAGACGCATTTGGCAATATACCATACACTATTGATACAGCAGAACAGTTGTTATCCATTTTACATAAATTATAGACTCAATATATCACTCCACCCAGTTTTTTGGGTGGAGTTTTTGTACAATGTATGTTTTTTTGTATATTACAAACAATAAAAATGTAAAAATTTTCAAAATTTTTTTAATAATTGTCACAATTTGTTTGATTTTATTTGCATTAAATATTATACTATATATTATTGACAAGTATTGCTACATTCTAGAACCAGTTAATAATTGAGGAGGAATTATTAATGACAAAAGATTCTTGGTTGCATATATTCACTGCCGCATTATATGGCTTAGTGCTAATAATGGTAGTATCCGTTGCCACCACCATTGTGCTATGGGCGAGTGGTGCTTTCCTATTGTATACCGAACCCGCAGACAAGATAAAGTTTAATGTCAGTGAGGTAGTCATTAGTGAGAATGCTGGTGAATCCAATATCTGTGTAGTCTCTGGTCAAGCCGAGGTAGATGAATCCGGCAATATTATCAGTGACCCAGCATTCCGCGAAGATGTCAAATTGGAATTGTGGCATGTGAATGGTATCAACAAAGTAGAAGAAGCAGACAAAATAGTCAACATTACCGTAGATAATGCCAAAACCGATGATGACAATTCCGCTGACCAAGATGAGGGCGAACCTAGTGTACAACCTCAATCATCCTCTAGTCAGCCATTAGTGGTAGAATTAGGTAAAAATATTAACATCAAAGCATTGCTACTTAGTGATGGCTTTAATATTGGTGGTACATGCATATTGCGTGCTTATACTATGGACGAACGCTACAAAGCAGAGATAAGGATATATGTAGATGTCCCAGTAGATTACATCACCATTGATTCAGGCGACCTGGTGCTAGAATCTGTGCAGTCTACCGCCGTCGTTAACGACACACCTGAGGAGCCTAAAGTAGAGTACAACAAATTTATCCAAGGTGACCAATTCGACATTAGCCTAAATGTTTTCCCACAGCGCGCACTCAATGCTATCAAAACTACAAAGATTGCGTCCTTTTCTGCATCTGATGGTATAGACAAGATTAGGCTACTTTCCGAAGACAAGCCACTCAATACCATAGGTATAGATATAGTGGCTAGTAGTGGATATGCAGGTACTATGACTGTTACTGCCAAACTACCGAAATATTACCGCGAAAGCTACGATATCAACGATGACTCTCAATATGTATTCGCAACTGTAAAGATAGAGGTTGTAGAGTTAAAATTAGAGGATATCATCATACAGAATGAGTCTCTAAAAGAGGAAATCTCCCTTGATTTGTTCCGTAAATCTTCAGTCAAAATCTCCGCTAGAGATACAGGTGAGCCTGGTGTCATCAATCTCGATCTAGCACTTCGCCCAGAATTCTATAATTCAGCGACAAAGAACGACCCACTAGCATACCTAATCGACCCTAATTACATACAATTGATAGTGGAGAGCGATATAGTATGGGATGAGGACAACCAAGTACAGCGTTATATACCTCCAGTTAGTGTGCATGCAGACTATCGTGCTGACGCAAACAATAATAAATTTAATGTAGTATGGACACTGACTGCCAATCGTATCAAGTTGTCCAATGAAACTATATCCATCTATGTGCAGGCAAAAAACAACCCCGACATTCGTACGAATGATGAGGATGCAGACAATCCATCCGACCAAAAAGAATTGAAGTGTAATATCAAATATGAGGATATCCCTGAGGGCAAATTGTCATACATCACGGATGAGAATATCGTATTTAATATTACCAAGACAACGGATACCGAGACTTGGTCTGTTACAGAGGAAAATTTCAATGTATATGACAACCGCGATATTTTCAAAAAAGAGAATACCTTATCCGACAATGGTATAATTTATCTAGACGAAACATTCAATGCGGATACTTACGCATTCACAAAATTAGTTTTCTTTGTAGACAAGACTACACCCAATCTCAACGCAAACAACTGCAAGGTTATCAACACTACAGAATATGGTCAAGTTTTATTTGTAGATGCCAGCAATGGTAACACAAAACTCAATATGATACAGCCATTAGGACAAGGCACTGTCAGCATTATTCCATATCTAGTTATGACTGATGCCTCAGGTAATCCTGTAGATTACCAATTCAATGTAATTGATGACCCATTAAAAATACAAGGTTTGATAGAACATACTGCCATCACATCTGGTAGTAATGAGTTGAGTAACAAATATATTAGAATTCAATAATTCAAACCTATCCAAATTCAAGTAGTAGAAAATCTCTACCAAAACGAACTAAAAATATTTACCGACATCCAAGATTTGGGTGATATCAACAGTATGAACCCTATACACCAGATTTATAGTAGTATCACCGATGTGTACAAGATGGCTCGTGGTGCCCAAAATGGTATAACCTTGTATATAGTGGGTAACTCCGCACTCTCTATGACCGCTGACAAAAACTTGACTATTACTGCTTCTGAGGGACTTACTATCGAATCCAAAGATTACTTGACATTCAAAAATGAAGCAACCAACTCTACATTTAATTATATCCGACTAAAAATGTATGTGGCATCTGACGCCAATATCCAGAATAATCAAGTACGCTTGACCATGGGCTACCTCAATAGCGACCTATGTATCGCTGTGCAGGATGTAGGAGTATCCAAGGTAACTATTGGTGCTGGCGGAGATGGAATAGTAGAAGTAAAATCCAAGGGGGAAATCAACCTAATCCCTAATGTTTACAAGGACACTAATAGTGAAGTGCCTGCTAGTACATACAACTTGCATTTCACTACCAGTGAGCAATGCCAAATCTTGCCTTCTGTCAAGACTGTAGCGGTAAATATAGATGCTTTTGCTACAATCAAAGATGACAAAACCTACACATTATATACTAGCGATAGAGTACTAGTACCTACTCAACAATCTCACACTATTTATCCATTCCTGATCCCTGATACTACAGATTTGGCAGATTTAGAAACTACAGAATTTAGTATAAAGACCTTCAACCACAATATTACCGCTCTAATTTACAAGAACGGGGTAGAGGGCGAGCAACAGACTTTCCCAATAGCAGATGATTATGCTACTATAGAGAATCAATGTGTATGGCCAATAAAACCTATCCCTAGTGGCAAAAAATTAATAGCCGTGTATATGTTGAATAATAGTACGGAGAACGGTATTACCCCTACAGTAGAATTGGATATGTTTGGTATCAATATTACATTCCCTACGATATTACCTGCTATGGATGTGTACTTTGGTAAATTTGCTAATGATGTTACCCAGATACCAGATACATTCTCTACAGTGATAAATAGTAATGGTACTATTGAACTCCAGGATAATGATCAAAACACCATCATTACTTTCTCCAGAACCATGGATAATATGGATGTCGCAAATTATGTGACTATCCAGAATGGTAAACTCACAGAAAAGGAAACTCCTCCAGAGGATATGGATATCTATGTGATATATACCGGACTAAATGAAGAATATGAGCTAAATGTCACCAATGTGATAGAATATTCTGATGCTCTAATAGGTAGTTCACCTCCTGTATCTCTAGAACTCAAATTGGATGACGAACAAACCGAGGGACAAGGCAAATTCACTCTGCCTTCTGGACTAGATCACGCATTCATAGTGCTTGACTCCAATAGCAAATGTCAGAGAATAGAGTACAAGCAAGCAGAGGGCGGAGCTACCACTACAAAGTTCGTTAAGTACGAACACCAGATTCTGAATGCAAGTGTCTCCGTGATTAACCCTAGCTCCAAGTACCTCACCGAACCCGTTCACAATGTAGTGACTCTGTATGGTGCCTATGGTGCTGGATTCATTATGAAAAAGGGTATTCCGCCTGCAGGTGCTATTGAGGGAAAGATTGACGC
>JAFVZD010000107.1 GCA_017508345.1 Clostridia bacterium
GGTCTTTTTATGTACCTCCTTCTACCGTTATGGCAGATGGTTACAAAATAGGCAAATATTGTAATAAATACAAAAATAGACGAGCACATAATGATATCTCACATCCTACAATTAACAAATTGGATTCAATAGGTTTCTTTTGGGGAACCAAGAAAGAATGGCAAGCCCAAAACAATCTAACACCTATTAGGGCGGAGATATTACATACTTTGAATTCAATTAAAGAACAACAAGACACTATATCAAGTAGTGTTTCACTAAGATACAATGGCTAATTAGTATTTAAAAAAATAAAAATAGGGAGAAAGATATGGAATTGACTAATGCTTCCATTATGGAGATGACTAGATACTGGATAGACTTGTATAAAAAGATAAAAGCAGGCACTGCCACTGAGGAAGAAAAGGCAAAAATGGACAAAGCTACGTATTGGTATATAGATTATGTAAACGAAACGGGTTCTTTTTATATTCCAACACAGTACGTTAGTCCTACTGGTTACAAATTGGGTGTATTTTGTGACAACAATAAAAAGAGGCGTATGCGTGAGACTATGCGTGAAAGCACCATAGATAAATGGACATCTTTGGGGTTCTTTTGGGGCAGAAAGGATGCGTGGTTATCCACTGCATACAATATTAATCCTATTAGGCGTGAGATATTGAGATTGTTGGATAAAGAATATGTATTGGATGAGGAAACTCCTATAATCTACACTTACGTTATAGATGATGTGAATTATACAACATTGAGAGATATTGAGCATAAGGGGAAACTCAATGAATTTTGGAGTGGGTTTTGGGAGCATTATGTAGACTATGTGGAGAGTCAGCACTCATCTTTTATTCCAGAGGATTATGTCAGTCCAGATGGTTATGCTTTGGGCGAAATTGCTGAGGGGCTACGTGTGGAATACGAAAACAAAACAATGAGCAAGAATGTGTACAACTGGCTAAATAGTGTGGGATTTGGTTGGAACGCATATAGTAGTAATATGGAGATACTTGCACATAATATTGGTTATCAAAAAAAGAGGCTAAATCTATACAGAGAAAAAGTCACCAATAGGTATATAGACCCAGTGAATGTAGATAATTTTTGCTTGCATTATATGCACTATGTAGCTAGCACGGATTGTTATGATACACCAGTGGAATATATTTGCCAAGACGGTTACAAGTTGGGGGAAAATGCAATGGCGTATAGAAAATTGTACGCAGTAGGTTCTTTGCCTAGCACTGCCATCAAGTGCCTGAATGTTTTGGGTTTTCCACTGCCCAAGCCTACAATGATACCACTAGAGAGTGAGGAATAATGCAATTTAGAATACTAGATAAATGTAATTTGACAAAAATAGAAAAAATTAAAATTACATATAATCAACCTAAACTATTGAAAAATTATCTAGAATGTGATACATATTTATAAAAGCAAACAAAGGAGGAATCTGATGACCAGAAAAGAATATACTGCTCAATTCAAGGTATATGGATTGATGTTGTTGTGCGTACTGCCAATATTAATCGTGCTAAATGTATTGCTAAATAATGTGGTAGAATATTGGGTAATGGTATTGATTGATTGTATATTGATAGTGGTTGGGGCAATAGTGGCTATGAAGATAGATGACAAACGCAAGGCTCGTATAGCACAAAAGCGTGCAGAATTTGAGGCCAAGCAAAAGAAAAGCGATAAAGGGGAATAATTATGGCGAACACTGATAGTAATCCTGCAACTAGAAAGTTGCCTTTTAACTATGAGGCGGAGCAAGCAGTGTTGAGTGCTGTAATGCTGAGTCCGGATGCCCCTTTGACAATACTTAATGAATTAAAGACAGATGATTTTTATGCTAGGGAACATAGGATAATTTTTGATGCGATGTGTAACCTATTTTCCAAGAAGAATAATAGTGTAATAGACCACATAACGCTTACGGATGAATTGGAATCCAAGGACCAACTAGACAATATTGGTGGAGCAATGTATATTGCAAAGTTGATTGGTGGCAATCCTAGCCCTACCAACTATATGTATTATATGAATATAGTGAAGCACCACAGTGTATTGAGGCAACTGATACAAGTGGGTAGCAAGATTGTGGAGGAATCCTACTCTGCCGAGGATGATGCAGAAGCTCTATCTAACGCTGAGGCTATGATATATAATATATCCAAAAAATCCACTAGCTCTAATCTAGAACACATTAGGGATAGTTTGACCGATGTGCTTACAGATTTTGATGAAAGTTTTCAAAATCCGGGTGCCAAAAAAGGTTTGATGACTGGATTGTCTGGCCTAGATATGTTGACTAATGGTTTTCAGAATAGTGATGTAATACAGCTAGCAGCAAGACCGGGTGTGGGTAAAACATCTTTGGCAATGAATATGGTAATCAATATTGCCCTAAAAGGAAAGAAACCGTGTGCGGTATTCTCACTAGAAATGCCCAAAATCCAACTAGCAAGGCGTATGGCGTGCAGTGTGGGTAAAGTGAGTATGAAAAAGGTAATGCGTGGTGAATTGGATGAAAAGGAGCAACGTAGATTTAGGCAAGCGGTGAACCTTTTGGCGGAGGCACCTATATTTATTGATGACTCCTCTATCAATACGCCCGCTCAAATATTATCCAAGTGCAGACGTTTAAAGAACGACCCTAGCCGTGGACTAGCATTCATCACAATAGACTATTTGGGATTGATGCGAAGTGGATTAAAAATTACAGATAGACAACAAGAGGTTTCGGAGATTTCTAGGAGTTTGAAAATCCTAGCGAAGGAACTAGATGTGCCAGTGCTGGTATTATCACAGTTGAACCGTGCCGTGGAGTCACGTAAAGACCACAGACCTGTATTATCTGACCTACGTGAAAGTGGTAGTGTAGAGCAAGACGCAGATATTGTTATGTTTATTTACAAATCTGAAAACTATCGAGATATTGAAGAAAAAGAGAGGCAAGAGGGAATAGCTGAATTGATTGTGGAAAAGCACCGTAATGGTGAAAAAGGTACAATCAAACTAAGGTGGGATGGAGAGACCACAACATTCTCGGACTTGCCTAGTGATAGTAATTTGGCTAGTTTGGCTGAGACTGCCCCACCGCTTCCACAAAAATATCAAGATGCTTATGAGAACGCAAAGACAGAGCCTTTACCTGAGGTGAGTGTTGATAATGCAATTTTTGATGGGCCAATAGATGAC
>JAFVZD010000108.1 GCA_017508345.1 Clostridia bacterium
GAATAATACTTAAGGAAGACATTCAAAAGAGGTTAACGGACGCTGTAGAAACGGCATTGAAAGTATCGGAAGGCTTGGTAACTATTGTGACACCGACAAGTGAGCGTATATTCAGTAACAAGTTTGCATGCCAGCATTGTGCGATTAGTTTTGATGAAATTACACCTAGATTATTTAGTTTTAATAATCCATTTGGTGCATGTCCTGAGTGTCATGGTTTGGGATTTACTACAGAGATTGACCCAGACTTGATTGTAAAAGACCCTAATAAATCCATACGCGAAGGGGCTTTGAATGTGACTGGTTGGTGTATGGATACGAGTTTGTTTAGTGCAAATTATTTCGAAGCATTGAGTAATAAATATCATTTTAGTTTGGATACACCTTACAAGGATTTGCCGCAAGACATAAAGGATATTTTGTTGTATGGTAATTGTGGTGAGGAATTGGACTTGGAATGGAAAACAAAGAAGTTTACTGGTAATATCAAGGGTAGTTTTGAGGGTATAGTCAATAACTTGGCTAGGAGATACAAAGAGACTACTAGTGAGTATATGAAGGGTGAAATATCCAAATTTATGCGAGAGCAACCATGTAAGGTTTGTAAAGGAGAGAGGTTGCGTGATATTGCATTGGCTGTAACAGTAGGTAATAAGAATATCACACAATTATCAAATATGGATGTAGATGAATTGAGACATTTCTTTGTAACTTTGCATTTGAATGCTAACAAAAAAATGATAGCGGAGCCAATAATAAAGGAAATTTTGGCTAGATTGGAATTTTTGAGTAATGTTGGACTAAATTATTTGACGCTTTCACGCAGTTCAGGAACATTGTCTGGTGGAGAGTCACAGCGTATTAGGTTGGCTACGCAGATTGGTAGTGGCTTGACTGGTGTAGTGTATATCTTGGATGAACCAAGTATTGGACTGCATCAGCGTGATAATGAAAAACTCATACAAACTCTAAAGAATTTGAGAGATTTGGACAATACATTGATTGTTGTGGAGCATGATGAAGATACAATTCGTGAGGCTGATTATATTGTGGATATTGGTCCGCATGTAGGTGTGCATGGTGGACAATTGGTGGCAACAGGTACATTGGAGGATATTATGGCTGTACCTGAGTCTATTACAGGTCAATATATGTCAGGGCAAAAGCAAATTGTAGTACCTGCAAAGAGGAGAACAGAACACAAAGAATTTATAACCTTGAAGGGTGCTAAAGAAAACAACCTAAAGAATGTGACAGTCAAATTCCCATTAGGGGTGCTAACTGTGGTGACTGGAGTAAGTGGTAGTGGTAAGAGTAGTCTAATTACTGATATTTTGCATCCAGCGTTGTCTAATAGACTAAATCGTAGTACTATGAGAGAAGGTCGTTATGCTAGTATTGAGGGACTGGAAAATGTGGATAAGGTTATTGCAATTGATCAGAGCCCAATAGGTAGGACGCCTAGATCAAATCCGGCGACTTATACGGGAGTATTTACGCAAATTAGAGAGTTGTTCGCATCAACTCCGGATGCACAAGAGCGTGGTTATGGACCGGGTAGGTTTAGTTTCAATATCAGTGGTGGTAGGTGTGAAACTTGTTGTGGTGATGGAATAAAGAAAATTGAAATGTACTTTTTGCCGGATATTTTTGTTCCTTGTGAAGATTGTAAGGGTAAGCGTTATAATAGGGAGACTTTGGAGGTTAAGTACAAAGGTAAATCCATCTATGATGTATTGGAGATGACCGTGGATGAGGCAATGGTGTATTTTGAAAATCATGCTCAAATTTATAATAAAATAAAGACCTTGCATGATGTAGGATTGGGATATATAAAGTTGGGCCAACCTGCTACATTATTGAGTGGTGGAGAGGCACAGCGTGTCAAATTGGCTACTGAATTATCCAAAAAGGGTACAGGTAAAACGGTGTACATTTTGGATGAACCTACTACTGGATTACATATGTATGATGTGGATAAACTCATATTAATTATGCAGAGGTTGGTTGATGCGGGTAATACTGTGATAGTAATTGAGCACAATTTAGATGTCATAAAAGTAGCGGATCATATTATTGATATGGGGCCTGAGGGTGGTAAAAATGGTGGTACAGTGGTAGCTACAGGAACACCGGAGGATATTGCGAATACACCAGGTAGTGAGACAGGTAGATTTTTGAAAAAAATATTAAATAAATAGAAAAAGTCCGTAAAGGACTTTTTTGTTTATTCTTGAGGTTTATTCTTTATCATAATTCGTTGAGCTACTTTGATTAGTTCTTCGTCATCTAGTGTGTCGTACATTTTTAAATCATCTTTTTGTTTGTTGATTATTGCTGTAAATTTATCGATAAAGTGTTGTTTTTGGTCTTTAGTTAATTCTGCATATTCATCTTTTTGTAGTTTGCCTTTTATAGATAATTCCAAATCATTGATAAGTTTTTGTAAGTGGTTGATTGTTAGGTTGGCTGCGTGATTTAGATTTTTCTTTAGGAAGGCACTATGAATGGGACGAAGTTTTTCTATTTCTTTTTCGTTAAATGAATTTTCATAAGCATTTTCAAAATATGTGTCTATTTCTTCTAGTTTTACATTATCGCTGAATTGATTTTGGTCGATGAGTTTGGATACTATGTTGGATTCTGCGATAGCTAGATAAGCCC
>JAFVZD010000109.1 GCA_017508345.1 Clostridia bacterium
ATATTACCTACATTGGCAATGTTATTTACTAGCAAATCACTCACACCACTTACTTCTAGAAATTCATCCAATAGTTTGTTTTCCTCATCCAGAAAATCATTAGGTACATTCTCACTAGACATAACATGTGGCCTATCTGCACCTTGTCTATATACTAGGATTTTACCAGGACACAATCCCTCCTCCTCTAGATTGTCTATATCCACACTACCATCCTCTACCATCAGCACTCCCATACTGATTCTATTCAAGAATTCGTGTTTCCTATTCTTTACCGCATTGTATGCTCGCTGTACCGGTATAGTCCTATCCACTATACTACTACCCCAAAATAACGCAGGTTGCTCCACGGAGATTTGTTCTACAAAAGGAAAAGTCCTATCTCCATTCTTATCATTCTTGTATGGTAGGTCGCCCTCGTATACTAGTTTATCTCCCGCCACTATCTCTAACCTTCCATTAGGATACTTTACACTAGGCAATTCATATCTCTCAATTACCATTGCATGATTGTGTTTTTGGGTTTTACTCACCTTTGCTACACTAGTCAAATACCCTAGCCCACCAGCCACTTGCGCATTACTCAAATTGTATGTATCTATATCCTCACCTTCTACATCTACACCCCAAATTTGCTTTATACTATCTATATGATAAGGCCTAGCATGTATTAGACTCCTACAACCTTTCAATCCATTACTACTATTGCTGTCTGGGAATATCTCAAAAGGCGAACATACAGCAATATTTACATCACCCTCATATATACTCTTACCATCCTGCGTCTCTCCAATCACCGCACCAGCATTGTCATTCCATACAATTTTATAAAAAGCTGTTCCACAAATCTCACTCCAACGCGTTCCTTGTGCAATAATTCTAGACATATCCAATTCACTAGCCACACTTTCCAAAATATTCTTACATATCTTGGCATTACTTATATCATCTTCATCACCACTAGATGGTCTGACCATCATTTGCGGTCTCACCTTCGCTAGTTTCGCCAATCTCGTCTCAATCAGCGGTGCAATATGGTTGTATGCCTCCCTCTCTTGCCAAAAGTACTGCTTGTCATAATCATCAATACCATCATTAGCATTAATTCCACAGAATTGATTTCCCAACAAAAAATTGATATTCAACTGCCATTGTGCCTCAAAAGGTCGCCTCTCCTCCTTCCTGTTTTCATAATCCTTGATTATTTCCTGTACTTTATCTTCTACCTTACTCCCTGTTTTTACATTCAAACTATTCATAATTTTCTTCCCTTTATATTGTTAAATTTGCTTTTTATACTCCTAGGTGCTACCATCCTTGCACATTCATTATTTAGCATCCTTATACATTCCCTACATAGATGCACTTTTTTTTTGCCAAAATGAACCACATACTCACCTACATTCTCACACTCACTACTGCCTGCACACTTGACTTTCCTAGTCGCCTTAATTATCTCCATCATCCTCTCCTTTGTTTTTTATCAATATCTCTATCAACTTATCCCGTTCCTTTACCAATTCCTCATCCGACATATTCACATATGTATCACTATCAGCCAAATTGCTTATTTCAATCAATGCCCTTACTGCCTGAATATCAGGTGGTAATTGCTTTTTTGTTACCTTCTTTTTGACTAACTTTAGGTCCTTGGTCTCATCATCCTGTGCATATTCCTCTATCACTTCATCTACACTCAACCCCATGGCCTTCTTTATTAGAGCCTTACTCAACTTCGCCTTTTTATCCATATACTGCTACATCAACTTCCTTTTGTTCCATCTATTTCGCTGCATTATCTTATCCCTGTGTTGCTCAATCCTAGATAATGCCTGCTCTTCCTTGATTGGTACATCTGGCCTAGACATAATATAATATCTTAGGTCATCCATAGCATGGTCATCCTTTTTTATAGGTGCATCCGCATTACCCCACCAATAAGATTTAATTTCTCGTATCATATTTACACAAGTTTTGAATATGTATAATTTCACTTCTCCCTTACCATTCTTTAGATAACTCTTTACTCTAGATATACCACTGAATAAATCCTTATTAACTTTGGTATTTACCAATATCCCATTATCATAAAACAACTCACTTACTGACTTTGCACTAGCTAGCGTTCGCTGATTAGCCGCTGGGTCTATCAACGCCTCTATATATTCACCATTACGCCTAGGCCACTTCAATTCCTCACACTTTGCTTTTATCATTCTAGAATGATAATCCACATTTTGCTGTGCCTCATAATGCTCCGCGATTACATATACATTACTATCATAGTCTACCGCATACCAATGACAACTAGTAGGGTTGTTTAGCCCTGGGTCAATACTTATCTTGTCATACCACTCGTATGGCACATTGAATGGTTCTATTATATGCACATTGGGGTCAAATTCCTTGTACACTAGCCCACAATCCACACCAAATTTACCATATCTTCTGCTCTCCAATTCACTTTCTCCCAGAGTCTTAGCCATCTGCTCAATCTCACTTTGTTTGAGATATGGATTATCCGCCCACTCCATCTCTACCACAAATATCACTTTATCATCATGCGAATTCAAATATATCTCATCGTATACCCAAGTCAATCCCTTTAATGGTGTCATTGTCCCGAATACATCTCCACACCTATCCATCACTCGCATCTTGCATTCAATATAAATATCCCTAGGTGGCTCCTCATCAAACCACACAAAATCCAGACTTGTTCCTTGAAATTTTTCTCTCCCTTGGTCACATGTCTTAAAACCGATTTTGCTCCGCCCTCCAAATACATTCTTGATCACAATATAATCTATCACCCCACTGCTGGGTGCAGACTTTTTACCAGACAACATCACTACATCCTCGATCCAATCCGGATTAAGATAATACAATACCTTTTGCTGTGCTACATCTCTCTGCACTTGTTGTGTCAAAGACACTACCCAACCTTCCACATCTCGTCTGTTTTCTCTAAAAGGATGTATACCTCTCGCCATCCAAATAGCCTCCACTGCTCCACACTGCGACTTACCACTGCGGTTGCCTCCAAATACCCATCTATTACGCTTGATTGACTTATGGAAAATCATTTGCTTTTTGTGTACTACTTTGCCGGTGTTGTATTCACTCAATTTATTCTTTGCTTTGCGTTTTAATATTTCTTGGTCTAACTTCTTTAATTTTGTCAATACTTCTTTTATCTGCATAAAAGACTCGCTTTTCTAAAAATGTTTTAATATCCTACAAATATTGCAAATACATTTTTCTTTCACTTGTTATAAT
>JAFVZD010000110.1 GCA_017508345.1 Clostridia bacterium
GCTTCATTTCCTCCCGTGCAACATCGTTTAACACAAACATTCGTGCTCCAATCTCGGTGGATGTGTAAGAGATGTTACCATTTAGGGAGAGATTGATGTATGTGGCAGCAAGAACCTGTGTAACTAGCATTACTACTAGAAAGGAACTAAACGCACTGAGTGCGATAATTGCAATAGTTTTCTTGCTCATACTTTTCTCCTTTATTTGGTTTACAATAATATTTTAGCAAAAAATCAGATTTTTATCAAACAAAATGAGGTATATTTTTAAGAAAAGTTGAAATTTTTCTCCAAAAATTATTTTTTGAGTTTAGTTTTAGGACAAAGGAATGTAATTTAAATAAAAAAACGACCTTGATTAGGTCATTTTTTGTATTTGGGCTATATAGGTAAAAAGGATTATTGAGAGGTAAAGTATTCGCAAAAGTCGAATTTTGGGGAAAATTGTTGATAGCATTCCCCCAAATTTATCTCCATTCAGGGAGAATGGTCAGAGGGATATCATCCTCTAGTGGGTCGTTATTCCTATTGAGTGCTGGTAGGTCTAGCATTCGGCGAGTTGCGTTGAATAGTTTGTAGCGGTTGTCGCTATTCATTGCATAAGGTGTAGGCATATAGGCACGCATTTTGCGGTAGCAAACAACATTGTGAGGAAGTGAGTCTGCGGTAATTAGGTAAAGGGATGTTTTGATACCCTCCTCTACGGAGCAGGCACCCCAATTGGATATAGAGTGCTTGAGTTTCTTGAAACCGCGTGTTTCCTTTGTTGCGAGTTTGGTTTTGACCTTGCCCGGGTCCACTACTAGCATACGGAAATTAGGGTTATCCAAGTGGCGGTAGTGGAATTCTAGGGCATAAATTAGTAGTGCTAGTTTGGACTGGTCATAGAGTGTAGAGGCACTGAATTTGCGTGGTTCACGGATTGCTTTCCAGTTGATGTGGGTATCATTGGAGCGAGAATTGGTCACAAACACTGCTCTACCGGATTGGCTCTGTGCTAGTAGTGGGTACAATTTCTCTAGCATTAGTACAGGAGATAGGTAGTTTGTAGCCCATTGTTTCTCGTGTTCCTCGTATGTTAATTCCACTTTTTGCGTGAGCAATCCAGCATTGAGAAATAATGTGTCTATGCGGTCGTAACCCAATTGGGTTACTTTGTCCGTGATGTCGCTAATAAGCTGGCTAGTTTGGTTAATTAGGGATAGGTCGGATACCAAGAAATGCAATTTTGCCTCAGGATAGAGAGACTTTGTCTTGAGCATTATATCGCGACAGAGTTGAGGTTTGCGTCCTACTGCTATTATCTCCACATCACTACGGGTGACCAAATGCTCTAATATGCACAATCCCATACCGCTAGTAGCCCCCGTGATGACTACTAGTTGGGTGGTTTTGGTAGCAGTTTTGGAATGAACCTTGATTGGGGTGGGAGTGCTGTCTGGTGCTGTTTTGCGTGGACGACCGCGTTTTTTTGGTGCGTCTGTGCTAATAGGTTGTGGGGCGATTGGATTTTTTCTAGGTCTACCCCTTGGTCGTGGTTCTTTTGTAGTTGGCATAATTATCTCCTATTTTTGATTAAACAAAATAGGATAAAGCAATATAGCACATAACTCGAATAGAGCAAAGTAACTAGTGTTGAATTATCCTATAATGTTGTATATTATTTTTTTAGATTTGTGTTAGTTGACTGGGTTATTAACTATACAGAGGTAATTGAATTGATAAAGTCTGTCAATAAATTACCTGTGTAGCCGTCTTTTAGTTTTGAATTAGCCTCATCATAACAATCATAAGCGATAGCATAAATTAGAATTTGCTCTACTGTAACATCAGCTAGTCTCACATCTCTAAATGTATTTTCCTCAGCCTGATTGAATGGGCTACTCTCCCAAACTGTACCAGTGAGCAATTCTACCTCGATGAGTCTACTAATAGTGGTTTCGGCGAGGTCTAAATCTATGTTGGATATGTTATTTACACTTGTATTCAATTGGTCTTGGGTAAACAACGCGAATACACCGGTAGTAGGTGCGGTGAATACATCATCTGTACCGTCAGCCTTGTAGGTATAGCAACCCAATACATCGGCTAGTCTTAGTCCTCCGATTGCAGTATTGATATTTTGAATTGTAGTGTTTGGGTTTTTGTTTAATAATGCATACAATATTGTATCACTTGATGTTACATTTGTGAATAGTTCGTTTAGTTTTACGCCGTTGATTGCATTAGTTAGTGCGGTACTAGCATCATTACCAAATAGGTCAGCAACTGTTATTGTTGTGGTGATAGTGCCTACCATACCTGTTGGGCTATCTAGTCCAATTAACTCAGCCAATGTCATACTACTAGATTGTAGTTTGGTAGTGATAGCACTACTAGCGTTGGTGAATAAGTCACCTACCTCTACATCTTTGATAATGCTCATTATACCGGTGTTATCTGTGATATTGAGTAGGTCTGCTAGTGTCTTGTCGCTAGCCTTTAGTGTATTGCTAATAGCATCTGGGTCAGTGAGCAGGTCACCTATCTCAATATCTGCTACAATTGACATAATGCCTGTAGGGTTAGTTAGTCCCAATAATTCGCTTAGTTTGGTAGTACTACTCTCTAGTGCGGTGTTGATGGCATCATTTGCGTCAGTGAATAAGTCACCTACCTCAATACCTGCGATTTCCTTCATAATACCAGTAGGAGCAGTAATCTCCAAGAGATCTGCTAGTGTCTTGTCACTTGCTTTGATTGTGTCCATAATACTATTAGGGTTATTCAACATATCGGATATAGTTATATTACCAATAATGCTGAATATACCGGTAGTGCTACCACACAATTCTCCAATAGTACCGAATTCGTCCATAATGGTAGAGAGTGCGTCTTTGTCATTTAGTAGTGTGTACAGTGTGATGTCTGCAATTTGTACTATTGTACTTAGCTCGTTCCCTGTTCCCAAAATTTGTTGAACAGTGAGAGCGTCATAATCACTATTGATGGTGAGAATGGTGGAGTTGCATAATTCGTACATAAATCCACCAATCTCATTTAGTGTAGCTACTGGGATAATGTCCTGGAGAGTACGAGTATTGTCATTGGTATTGGTAAAGTCGTATCCCATTAATTCGTAAAGTGTACAATTTAATTGAACGGTATCCAGAGCTGTACCATTATTAGCTATATCGGTTATTTGGGCAGGGGTCAGGATTTGATTGAGTTGCAATTCTCTAACCTCGGACTGTATACGAGAATAACGGATGCCATCTAGTGCGGTGAATTCTGGATTGGTCTCAAAGAAATCGTCCGCGGTAACTGTATTGATAGTAATCATATCACCAAGGGTAATTGTTTTTAGCAAGTTCTCAATAGTATTTTCACTATCACGGAGCAAGTCGGTTAATTTTACATTACATAGTGCGTGGATGTCACCCAAAGTGTCACGGCTAAGCAAAGTACCTAGGTTTAGGTTTTGCCAACCTTGTTCGCTATCAATCAAATCAATAATAGCGTCCATTGGCTCATCTGCCATAAATGTATCTAGTGTGGCATTACGCAATGCGTATAATAATTTGAGTGATGGGCTGTCCGCATCCTCCATACTTTCTGGTACATTCATAAGGTCGGATAGAGGTATTGTCTGGATATAATCTGGCATATCCAATATGGAGGTTACCAAGAATGTGTCACGACTAGCGAAGCGGTAATCGGACAAGTCTATGTGCTCAGCCAGAATGGCACCAGTGATATTGGATAATATGTCATCTGTGGTACAACTAGCTACTAATAGGTTACGCAAACCTGCGTAGATATCTGTCTCCCCCGCTACTGGGTCAGGGATGATATCCTGCAAACCTACTGCGTTCACAATGGTTTGAATTGTTAGATTATCTTCACCATAGTAATCTACTAGTACATTCTTTGCCTGAGTGATAGTTAGGTCATTCAGTGCCTTGAAACTAGGTTGAGCATCAGTGCCCACATTGTATAGTGGGTCGGTGAATGCTGGGTATCCCATCTCATTCAGAGTGTCTGCTAGGTCAAAACTAGACAAAATCTCACCTATTAGGATATTGTCATAAACTACTGGTAGTACTGCGTCTACGAATGCGTCAAGGTTATTGGCTACATCCATAATTTCGGCATCACGAACCTTGATATTTTGATCCATAAATTGTATATCAGCATCATAGACAAAGGTAATACTGATATCTGTACCCGGGATGGTGGTAGGCAAATCTACACCAACTTTCTCCGGCAGGTCATTGATAGTCATATGTACATAACTATCCTTTGTATCTAGTGCTAATGTGATTAGATCTTTTACAGGTTTGTCACGGATGTCACCTTCTACAGGTATCTTGACACCTAACAAACTCTCTATTTGACTAATAGTTACGGCATTGTACACATACAATCCAAAGCCACCTATCACTAGTACAATCATCAATATACAAGAGAAAAATCCTGCAAAGAAGCCACAACCACCTTTTCGCTTGGTAACTACCTTGACATTTTCCTCTGGTGAGGACGGCATATTCTTATTTTTTTTGGACATAATCACTCCTTATTCTATTTTATTATTTGGTTGGATAAAGTTGAATAAAGCTAAGAACCTCTCTAAAAGGCATTTTGCGAGTAAAGTTGAATAATTTACTGCTAACCTCTACTGGTCTATCTAGTATGTCTGCATCGGAATTCATAAAATCTCTACCTATGATTACGCGGAATGGTGCTCCTAGCAAATCTGCATCAGCGAATTGCACACCGCTAGATACATTCCTGTCATCCAATACGGTATCAATATCGTAGTCACGCAGAGAATTGTACAGCAATTCACTGGCACGAACCATATCGGTATTTTTTGTATTAGTTACGCAAATATGCACACTGAATGGAGCCACCTCAAATGGCCATATAGGTCCGCGTTCATCGTGATTGACCTCTACGATAGAAGCTACACAACGGGTGACACCCAATCCGTAGCACCCCATAGTAGCGGTAGCCACTACGCCATCTGCGTTTTGGTATGTCATCTGCATAGGTTTGGTGTATTTTTTGCCTAACTGGAATATATTACCTACCTCTACACCTTTTGACAAACTGATGTGGCCTTTACCACATTTGCATAGGTCACCTACACGGACCTTGCGGATGTCTACGAATTGTGGAGTGTAGTCCATATCGCGGGCATAATCAAAGCCTGACATATGTACATTCTTGCGGTTGGCACCAATCCATAGATTGTGCTCATTACGCAAGCTCTCGTCCCAAATTACCACATATTCTTTGCCATCTGTACGCAAGCCTAGTGGTCCAACGGAGCCGGCGTGCATTTTGAGTAGAAAATCTGCATCGGCGTCAAATAATTGGCTACCCACGATTTTTTCTAACTTGCACTCCTCTACCTCATAGTCACCACGGATAAATGCGATAACATGGCGGTTGTCACTGAGCTTGTATATTACTGCCTTTGCGAATTGTTGTGGAGTGACATCGTTTTGGTCACAGACATCTTGGACAGAGTGGCAACCTGGTGTAGTCACCTCGGTAAATTCTCCTGGTGCTATACCGGTAGGGATTACAACTGACTCTGCTACCTCGCTATTGGCATAATAATCACAATCGGAGCAGTGTGCTATGATATCCTCTCCTGCTGGGCAGATGAGAGTGAATTCGTGTGCAACCTTACCGCCCATCATACCATTGTCACTCTCTACGCATACTACATCACTTAGTCCCATACGCCTATACATACGGAAGTAAGCATCGCGAACCTTTGCATAATAATCCTCTAAGTCTGCCTGACTGGTGTGGAAAGAATAAGCATCTTTCATAATAAATTCACGCACGCGGATTAGACCATTCCTAGGCCTTGGCTCATCACGGAATTTGGTCTGGAATTGGTATAGGCAGAATGGGTATTGTGTGTAACTAACAGCAGAGGCACGGGCTACATCTACGCAAGGCTCCTCGTGTGTCATACCCAATACCATAGGTCGGTCTTGTCTATCCTGTAGCCTAAACATCTCACTACCGATGCTAGAATATCTACCAGCCTCGTCCCAAAGTTCCTTAGGCATTAGATTAGGCAACAACACCTCTTGACCATCAATGGCGTCCATCTCCTCACGGACAATCTTCTCAATCTTGTGTACTACTCTTAGAGCGGGCGGTAGCAGTGAGTACACTCCATTGGCAACATGGTGGATATAACCACCTCTAATCAAAAACTCGTGTGATGATAAAGTGCAGTCGGCAGGTTTATCCTTAAACCTCTCGCCTACGAGTTTACTCATACGCATAATAACTATCTCCTTCTCTAAATAAATTTTGTTTGATAGAAGTACACTATAGAATACTTCTAGTGCATTATTACATTTTTGGAGGCATTTGTCAATTATTATTATTAAATAATAATAAAATATGCTAATTTTTTTTGAATTGTGAACACACACAATGGTGCAAAATGTGTGATACTACTAGCACTCACAAAGCAGGCACTATGCACAAAAACATTATATTTGTGGACCAAA
>JAFVZD010000111.1 GCA_017508345.1 Clostridia bacterium
CCTAGTGTCATACGATTACGAAATGTCAGTAGATGAGTATATGTTTATCCAACAAGCCATTCTCAACCCAGCTGAGGGTGAAGAGATAGCTGATACCAATGGTTACACTATCCACACACCTATATTTGATATGATGCTTTCACTAGGTGCACCAGGAGATGTACATTCTTATGAGGCAATCAAGTACGCTTTTGATGAATTAGACATGAAATATGTAAGATTAGGTGAAGATATCACTATTACTGAGGCACAATACGCAGAAATATTGAAATATCAGACACCATCAGACCCTATGAACCCAGACCCTGATGAAGTGGAGAATTTCAAATTTGTAATAGAGTCTGATTACAAAATTAAGATAGGTATGAATGTATCAACAGCAGCTGAATTGATGACCGCAATTGGTAAAACTGCTACCTATCCAGAAAGACAAATTGTAATTACTTTGACCAGTAATATTACATTGGAAAACCAAGACCAAAACGAGATATTTAATGGTGGTGACATACAGAATGTACAAATTATATCTGTAGACGGTCCATACACAGTAACACCATACACTGCTCCAGGTGGTGACCCAATCGAGTAATTACCATATACAATTAATATTGTATCAAATATAAGATAAAGTGCAATTTTGCACTTTATCTTTTTTTTATTAAAATTTTTATTGTTTTTGCTTATTTTTCCTTGACAAACAGCATACACTATTGTATCATTGTATTAATCAATTAACACAGTGAGGAGATAGTATGGGATTGAATTTTGATAATAATATACCAATATACATTCAAATAGTAGAGTATCTCAAATTACAAATTATACGCGGGCAACTAGCCACCAACCAACGCATACCATCCGTACGCGATTTGTCCATGGACCTAGGTGCCAATCCTAACACCATCCAGCGTGCACTAGTAGAATTGGAGGATATGGGGCTAATCTACACCGAGCGAACCAATGGTAAATATGTGACAGATGACTTGTCACTAATACATTCCATACGCGATACCACTATTCACAATATGATTGATGATTTTTATGTTAGTATGTCTAGGCTGGGGCTAAATAAAGAGCAAGTACTACAAATATTAAATAATGAGAGGAATAATTATGGATATTTTACAAGTAAAGAATATTACAAAAAAATTTGATGACCGAGTTATCATAGATAATGTGAGTTTCAACATCCCACGCGGCAGGATAGTAGGGCTATTAGGCAAGAATGGTAGTGGCAAGACTACCATTCTCAAGATGATTAATGACCTACTCACCATAGACTCAGGTGAAATATTGATTAATGGTAAACCTATTTCTGCTGATACCAAACTCAGTGTATCATTCTTGCCTGAGCGTAGTTATCTAGATAATTCACGCACCGTATTGCAGACATTCCATTTTTTTCAGGACTTTTACCCTGATTTTGATATAATTCTTGCCCAAAAACTCCTATCCGACCTAGACATTGATATCAATACCAAATTATCCAAAATGAGCAAGGGTATGAAAGAAAAAGTCCAACTCATACTAGTAATGAGTAGACATGCTAGCCTGTATATTTTAGATGAGCCATTGGGCGGAGTAGACCCATCCACACGCGATTATATTCTCAAGACCATACTCACTAATTTTGATAGTAATTCTAGCCTGCTAATCACCACACATCTAGTAGCCGATGTAGAAAAAATCCTAGATGATGTGATAATGATTGACCAAGGTAAAGTGATATTATCCGACACCGCAGACAACTTGCGTAATCAGCACTCTGCCTCAATTGACGAAATTTTTAGGAGGGTATTATAATATGTTAGCCAAGTTAATGAAATACGACATTCGTAATATGTCAAAAATTCTCATATATTTCTATATAATCACAATCGCACTGGCTGGTATCACACGCCTAATTCACTTAGGTAGCCACATCCATTTTGTATTCATCATCGAACAAGTATTTGCTGGTTGTGTGTTTGCCGGAATAGGTAATATCCTAGTCAACACTTTTGTCCACATAATCTCCACTTTTCGCAAATCTTTTTTTAAGGACGAGAGTTATCTAACACACACATTGCCTATCCACAAGAATAAACTACTTTTGTCCAAGTACCTCTCTGCATTGCTAGTAATACTAGCTAGCATTCTGGTAATTTTCCTAAGCCTATTCATAATGTATTATAGCCCAGAATTTATGATATCTGTCCAAGCATTCCTGAGCACCGTAGTGACTGGTACCAATATCCCAATAGGTGTCACATTGGCACTAATAATTGCTATCGTTTTTGTAGAAATCTGTTGCTTTATTAGTATCGCTTTTACTTCAATTATTCAAGGTCACGCAGAGAATGACAAAAAAGCATTCAAGAGTGCAATATGCTTTGTGGCTTATTACTTCGCTACTATGGTAATCACACTAATTGCCATTGCCATTATTTTTGCAATCAGCGGAAATATAGACCAATTAACCGCCACCACACTCACCGAACCTGCATTCCTAACATTGCTAATCACCGCACTAGTTGCATATATAGGTTTTGCGATAGCATTCTTCTTTATCTCACGCAAACTATTCAATCGCGGTGTAAATGTGGATTAATTGCCAATACAATTAGATAAGATATGAACTGCAACTCAGTTCATATCTTTTTTTATAAACCACTAATATTGCTTATAAATATACACTCCTATTATTCAGCGTTATTTCCCCAATATCCCTTTTGCTAGTTGAAATTGCAAAAGCCACAAAATTGACGCAACACGCTCCAAAGAATGAAATAAAAAATAAAAACCCGAACCTAAGTTAGTTCGGATTGTTTTTGTTTGGTGCCGAGAGTGGGACTCGAACCCACATGAAGTTGCCCTCGCAAGATTTTGAGTCTTGTGCGTCCACCAATTTCGCCATCTCGGCATATTCACCTATTGAATAAACTAAATATATCATACTTTAATCTATTTTGCAAGGCTTTGTGTCAAAATTTTAGATAAAATTTAAAAAAATTTGCTCACAACACTTATTTTTTGAGCATATACACATAATGGAAGGTGTATTTTTATGGAAATTAGTGTTTGTATGATAGTTCGCAACGAGGCTACACATTTGCAGAGAATTCTCCCTATAGTCCTACAATTTGCTGACCAATTGGTAATAGTGGATACGGGTAGCACGGACGAAACAATTGGGGTAGCCCGAATGTTTACTGACACAGTATACACATTCGAGTGGAGTAATGATTTTGCTGCTGCCCGTAATTTTTCCTTTGCCAAAGCCACATCTGACTACATCATGTGGCTGGATGCTGATGACTATATTTCACCACACGATGTGCAAAAAATTCTTGCCCTCAAATCTACCAGTAATCCAGCCGATGTGTACATGATGAAATACGCCACATCTTTTGACCAAAATGGTAACCCAACATTTACATTCTTTCGTGAACGATTGTTACGCACTAGTGGTAATTATACTTGGTCCGGCTTTGTGCACGAGGCAATCACGCCCCGCGGTAGAGTAGAGTACACTGACATCTTGATTCAGCATCGCAAAACCACCCCCTCCAATCCCAAACGCAATATATCACTATATCGCTACCACAAGCGATTAGGCAAAATCTTTTGTCCGCGTGAACAATATTATTATGCAAAAGAATTGTACTACAATGGTTATTATTACACCGCCATACGCGAACTAAAAAAATACCTTAGATTACCTGACAAATTTGCACCCAATCACTATGATGCAATACTCACACTATCGCGTTGCTACAACTACAAAAAGAATTATCAATCTGCTATCAATATTATCACGGATTTTGCCAAAACAAACACGCTGAATAGTGAATTGTGCTGTGAACTCGGCTTATCATATATCCAGTCAAATCGCACACTAGATGCCATTATGGCATACCAATCCGCACTCTGTACCCATCCTAGCACATATTCTGGTGCTTTTGTAGAGCAAAATTATTATTATCTAATACCACATCTCCAATTAGTCTACCTGTACTACAAACGAGGTAATTATGAATTAGCCAAATACCATCACAACATATTATCTAGTCAATACCCATCACACCCGTCTGTCATTTTTAACCAAAAATTCTTTGATAAG
>JAFVZD010000112.1 GCA_017508345.1 Clostridia bacterium
ACTACACCTCCTCTTTTGGGACAAATCCCATTACTTTTAACCTTTTTGTACGCACTTTACATCGCAAGACATATTCTCCGTCCTCTATATCCACCTGCGTTTTTACCGCACTAGGTTCTATGTCCAAATATTGATACAATACCTCAAATATGTCATTTTTCAAAACCTCTTGCAACCTGCTCGGGTCCATTCTCTTATCATTGATTAAAACTTGCCTCAGCCTACTTCCGTTTTTTTTATTTTGCATTAGCATATCCGCCTCCCCAATTTTCCCCCTACATACTTGGTAGACTTAGTATTCATTACCGAATTGGCTAAATTAATATATTCTTGTATTATATCCTCACTATTTACAAACACTCTGCCATCCATACTAGCACTTGCATTAATATCATCAGCTTCGCTTAATATTCCTATCAATTCCTTACCCAAGCACTCTGCTATACTCTGTGGTGCCAACATTCTACCGCGTTTCACTAGGTCCCACCTCACTCTATTCACTACTACACCAATTCTGCTAATATCTTGGGCTACCAATATCCCAATTACCTTGTCCGCATCCCGAATAGCACTTATATGTGGCGTAGTCACCACTATTGCTTCACTTGCACTATATATCGCCCTCACAAATCCACTATCTATACCCGCAGGACAATCTATAATTATGTAATCAAACACTTTATCCAATTCATTCACAATGTCACGTATATCTTTTGTACCCACTTTCCCCACGTTATAAATATGTGCAGTAGGCAAATAATACAAATTCAAACAATACTCATCTCTCACGAGTGCTTGATTAATTCTACACTTCCCTTCCACAATATCCACTATGTCATAACGTATTCGCTCCTCAATTCCAGATGCCACATCTAGATTATTCAACCCAATATCTACATCCAACAATATTGTCTTGCTACCCTTCAAAGCAATTTGCATCCCTAGATTGGCTACAACAGTAGTTTTACCCACACCGCCTTTGCCACTTGTTACCACTATTCTCCTCGCCATTTTCCACCTCCACGTTTTGTTAATTGTAATTATCTTTTTCAAAAAGTAAAGAGAATGACCATTCATCATTCTCCATTCGACAAAAGTAGTACCAATCCCCCACTTTTCACTTTCTATTATTTAATATAATTCGCTTTGTCAGGCCCCTATCATCCAATAACATACCTAAACCATTGGCAGTACAGTCACCCTCTACAATATTTATATTTGTATTCAAACGCTCTTGCATAAATTGTTCCAATCCCGTAATTTTTGTGGCGTTCCCGCACAATACTATACCAAAATTCAATACACTACTCAACATCTCAGCACTACACTGTGACAAAACTTCGTTGACAGTATCCGCTATTATCTCATAATATTCTTGGATAGCATCACAAATCATTCCCGCATTGATTACTATACTCTTTATTTCTTTGGTTTCCACATCCACACCATTTACTTGCATTGTGGCAATATCCCTACTCAACAGAGAGCCTATCTCCTCTTTCAACATAGATGCAGTAGATTGACTCACGCTTACACCAAATTTTTCTTGTATGTATTTTTGTATTGCTACATCCATTTGACCAGAACCAATATTCAATGTTACACCGTGAATAATACTAGCATACCCCACCACCGCTATATCCGTACATCCGCCACCAATATCCACTATCAAAACACACTGGTCACTATTTAGGTCCACACCAGCCCCCACAGCACACGCTATTACATTGGGTATTAGATTAAAAGATGTCAAATTAGCATTGCATCCTACCAAAATTGCACGTCTACATTCCTCCACACTAGCCCCACAAGGCACATTAATCAACGCATATACGCTAGCGTTTGGGTTGTCACTAGTCACTTTGTCCACAAACATACTTAACATCTTGCTAGCCACTTTCACATCATCTACCACACCATCCACTATGGGAGAAACTACACTCACATATTCTGGGGTCTTCCCCAATAACTTTATCGCTTTATTTCCCACCTCCCTGACCATTTTTTTACCCGAAACATCTTCGCACAACGCCTTACTCGGCTCACGCAATACCAAACCACTATTTTGCCTAAAAATAGTAGTATTGCTAGAACCCATATCTATTCCCAACTTAATCATCGCTTACTCTCCTTAACTAATTATATTTAATTATAACATTAATACCAAGTAAAGGCAATTATTTCAACACAAAAAAACAACCATACTTACGTACAGTTGCTCCACATTTTATATCAATTCTAAATTCTTTTCAAATACTTTTCTAAAATCATTACAAGCATCACTGGCACATCTCAATTCAAATGTAACATCTTCTTCGCTAACTGTTTTGAGTATTACAGAATCACCCAATACATCACAAATTACTTCTTTGACGTTACCCGCACCAGTAATATCTAGACCTACCGCAATCCTCAATAGCACTGCTAGTCTCTTGACCGCTATAATGTCCTCTTCGTCCACTATGTCTTTGTACTTTACCCATTCTGCTAGATTAAAATCTTCACTATTCTGTGACGCAGCTACAAAAGCACCCAACACTAGGTCCCTATGCGTTGCTCCCATAATGTTAGAATTTAATACAACATACAAGGCATCTTTCTTGGATGCATTAAACTTGATACGTTGCCCGCAATCGTGCATAAAACAAGCAATCTTCAACGCCCTAATGTGTTGCCTAGCCAATTTGTGCATTACTCTCAATTGCCTAAATAACATCATTGCTAATGTATATACGTGCATACCATTATTCAAACCATTGCCATAATATTTGCAATTACAAGCTAGGCTATACAATAGTAAATCACTAATAGGCTTATCTGATGACATAGGCACACATTGATTGTATAACACACCAGTATGTATACCTACATTGGCTATGCTAATTGCATCCGCCCCCAACACATCACGCACTGCTCGGATTATTGCCAAACCACTACCTACCGCACCTGCACTACGCTTAGAGATACCCTTAATCTTGCTCATCTTGTCCAATTCTAGATTCTTTATAGCATTGTGTACGTTCTCTATGTCTGTCCTATTCACTACGTAGTTATGTGCAACTTGCAACGGGTATCTCCTACCTTTTCGGCTAATCTTACCCAGACTATCAAAAGCATCCCCCACACCAATATACTTGATATCTTCACAATCCACATCGTGTGGTATTTGTATTTCCCTAACTTTACTACACATAAAGTCATACATGGCCTGGCATTGATCCTCCGTGCTACCATGACCATCCACAAATAATGTAGCCAAAGTCTCAGCACCAAAAGATATTGTAGCGGTATTCACTATCGTCTTACGCACATACCAAATTAGCCTGGTCACTTCATCCTCTACGGATATGATTACTCCCTTAGGCAAATCCACACTATTCACCACTGCTGTATACAACGCCGCTATCTCATCTTCTTCGTGCATTAATTTCATCTTGAAACCTGAGGCTATCTCCAATTCTTCCAAAAAGCCATAATGATTCTTGGCCTCTCTAAAAACACTACTAGCATAGGCTATGGCTTTTGCAACGTGCATTGAGTCACACAATTTCCTAAACATCTTGACTATTGCAATAGTATTCGCAATCTGTGTAGGCTTGATATAACCATCACGCTCCATATCTTCATACACCTTGATAGGCTCAATATATTCCTCTATTTTCTCATAAGATGCCCCTGGTGTGTGCCATGCCAACACTAGCCTAACTTCCCTAGGCGTCAATTCTAATAATGCCACTTTTTCTAACTGAGGTGCCACATTCTTATTCTGGTTATTACTAGTCTGATTCAATGTCTTAATCCTCTTTAATCTTTATTGCACCCACAGGACAAGTATTTTCACAAGACTTGCATTTGATACAAATACTCTGGTCAATCTTAGC
>JAFVZD010000113.1 GCA_017508345.1 Clostridia bacterium
ACCGCCCCCATACTCGCCAAACAACTCCACAAATTCCACATACTCACCAACTACATTCATACACTTCACCCAACCTATACACCCTCAAAAATCAGTCCTATTATTCTGAATTTTATCCTAACTTACATTACCCAAAAACAGCACCTATTTTTATTTTTTTACATCACATCTAGTCACAATTTTATTTGATAAATTTATTAATTGTTAATTGTTTTAATTATCCTATAAATATACAAAAAACACTCATCAGTTACATACAACCTCTGAGTGTTTTTGATTAACAATCCAATATTCTTTTAGCCACCTCTCCTGACTCTTCTAGTATTTTATCTATTCTTTCACCAATATAATAATTGCCATTTTCAAACAAAATATTACCTGCCACCATAGTCATCACTACATCATCCGCGTGTGCCGAATACACCAAATTTGCCACCTTATTGTTATTAGGATGCCAATGTATACCCTGACTAGATACGCGTATTATGTCAGCCTGATACCCTTTCTTTAATTGTCCCACTTTTTTATCAATATACAATGCTTTGGCTCCACCACGAGTCGCCATCATTATTACATCCTTAGCAGGCAACACACTAGCATCCGCCATCAATACCTTTTGTGATGTCGCTACCAAAAACATTTCTCTAAACATATTTAATGAGTTATTACTAGCCACACTATCTGTTCCTATTGCCAAATTCACACCTCTCTGCATATAAGTGTACACAGGAGGAATACCACTAGCCAACTTCATATTACTAGACAAATTCAACGCAACATTTGTATTAGTCCTAGCCAAAATTTCCATATCATCCTTGTCTACATGTACACCATGCGATATAGTAGTAGGATAATCTAGAAATCCAATTTCCTCCAAGTACTGCACAGGAGTCAAATTGTGCTGTGCTACACATGCACCTACTTCTTGCAAAGTTTCCGCCAAATGTATCGTCTGTGGCAATTTGTACTTTTTAGCCAACATGGTACAATCATTCAACCCTCGCTCACTCATAGAGAATATTGAGTGCGATGTCACAAAATATGTGAGTAACGGACTATTTTTGTACATACTAGCATACCTGTTTTCCCAATTAGTTACCCTAGTGTCATCTCCCTCTGTGTACAAGACATCCACCCCAATAGCTCCCCTGATTCCTGTATCCACAAAAGCATCTATTGTACTAGGTTGCTCAAAATAATTATTGAGTACAGATGTCACACCACCATGCACCAATTCCGCAATCCCTAGCATTGTAGACCAATATATATCATCCGGACGCATTTTTTGCTCCTTAGGTCGTATCTGTATATTCCACCATTCATGAAAAGATGTATCCTCCGCCATTCCACGCAATACCTGCATAGGCACATGTGCATGTGCATTCACAAAACCCGGCATAATTACATCACCTAGACAATTAATTGTTTTGTCTGCCATAAAGCCCGTCTTCGGCTTTCCTACATACACTATTGTGTCATCCTCCACCCACACTTCTCCACCATCAAATATCTCAAACTTGTCATTACAAGTAATTACATACGCATTAAAAAATCTTATTCTCATCGCTTGCCTCCAATAGTATTATATACCATTTTTTTATTTTAGCCAAATATTTGAGCATATTTTTATTTCAAAAATTAAATTTTTCACCAATTTACATATATGTAGGCCTATCATTCCCTACTTTTTACATAATTTTCCCCTTGACTTTTTCCACTGCGTACATTACACTTATATTATAACACAAATAGGAGGACATATGTCAGACCGAGTAATTTTACACTGCGACCTAAATAACTTTTATGCCTCCGCAGAATGCGTAATGAACCCCGCACTCCACAACTACCCTGTGGCTGTAGCCGGCAATCCAAAGACTAGACACGGCATTATCCTAGCCAAAAACCAAAAAGCAAAAGATATGGGTATCAAAACAGGTCAAGTCATTTGGGAAGCCAAACAACTCTGCCCCAATCTAATTTGCTTGCCTCCACAAATGTCCAAATACCAAGAATTCAGTCGCCAAGTAATAGAAATCTACAAACGCTTTACAGACAAAATAGAAAGTTTCGGTCCTGACGAATGCTGGCTAGATGTCACACATTCACAATTACTATTCGGTACTGGCGAACAAATTGCCAACAAAATTCGCCAAACCGTAAAACAAGAAATTGGCCTCACACTATCCGTCGGTGTCTCTTTCAACAAATACTTTGCAAAACTTGGTAGTGATATGCGCAAGCCTGATGCCACCACAGTAATCAGTCGCCAAAATTTCAAAGAATTAATCTGGAATATGCCCGCAGATGTGCTAATCTTTATAGGTAAACGCACTTACCAAAAACTCCAAAAACTCAATGTCCACACCATTCAGGATTTAGCCCTAATAGATCCCGACATTCTAACTAAACACTTCGGTGTCATTGGTAAAAAAATGAGCGTAATAGCAAGGGGCGAAGACGATAGCGACATCGCAGATATTAGCGACATACACACTGTAAAAAGCGTAGGTAATGGCTTCACCACTATCCGCGACCTACATACCAGAGACGAAATATACACCGCCGTACTACTCTTGGCAGAAAAAGTCGCCTACCGTATGCGAAAAATTAATGTTGTGGGCAAAACCATCAATCTAGGTCTCAAAAATAGTGACCTGCATTGGGATAGCCACTCAATGACCATCCTTACTCCCACAGATACCGCTCTCGAAATCGCAAATTACGCAATGCAAATCTTTGACAAATTTTGGCACAATACCCCACTCAACATACGCTCCATAAGAGTGTCACTTTCCCAAATTACTAATGCCACCAGCACCACTCAAGCTAATTTTTTTGATGACGCCAAAATGAAAAAAATCAAAAACTTAAATCCCACACTAGACAAAATTCGCGAAAAACACGGCTACTACGCAGTTCGCTCTGCAAAAACCATAGATAGCGACTTTATCAATTACTTTGATGCCTCAAAAGAACTGGGCGAAGACTACGAACTCTACGACCTCGATGAATCTTAATTTCCTCCCCACAAACACAAGTATCTCAATTTTTATCTAACAAAAAAAGAAGTATGTATCACTACACACTTCTTTTTTTCTACGGAATCAACATCGTTCTAAAACCATAATGTAAGTTTGCATTATTTAACGACGAATTCACTGTATAACAAAATGCTCCAGCATTACCCAAATCATGGCTACCACCACCTCTAGATATACCAAATGTAACATCCTCTCTCACCAACACCCAATAACTATCTGTCAACCCTTGCGTATAATCCACACATTTATTACTACTTTGAGTTGGTAGCCCAACAAAACTCATCAAACCATTCCCCGAATTGACTGCACTCACGCCAAGATGATTACGCACACCATTATCATTAGGCACACCATATGTCAATCTCGAATATTTCTTACTTAAAAGAAATTCACTTTGGTCCTCAAATGAGGATGACATACTAGATGTATAATAATTCCCAACACTACTATCATAATAGTCAAAATTCACAAAAATATATGCAAAATTTTCACTCTCGTCATGAACAACCGCTGAACCAAATATCCATGTCCAAACATTTCCCCACGAATTACAAATTCCCAAACACCAAACACTAGTATAACCATCACTACCAACATAACCATCCATCATAACCTTTTTAGTCCCATTATTGTATACCAAAAAAGTGGGACTAAAATACAAATCATCAAACCCATTAGGAAAATACATTCCAGCTATATCATACACAGCATCCTCACCTGCCGATACCCCAGCTTGCCCCTTCAATCCAACTATACCACTTCCCCTCTCAGAAGAATACCTAGAATTTTCTACACT
>JAFVZD010000114.1 GCA_017508345.1 Clostridia bacterium
CCCGATGATACATCTTGGACAACAAACATCTGTGCCCCAATCTCGGTGGCAGTATAAGAGATGTTGCTATTCAGGGAAAGGTTGATATATGTGGCAGCAAGAACTTGGGTAACTAGCATTACAACGAGAAACGCATTCAATGCCGTGAGGGCGATTGCGAGAGTTTTCTTGCTCATATATTTTTCTCCTTTATTAAGAATACAAATATAGTTTACCAAAAAAATAAAAAATTAACAAACGATTTGAGGTATTTTTTTGAAAAAATTAAAAAATTTTTTACTTTTTTCTATGAAAATGTGATATTTTTTGAAAAAAATAATAAAAATAGCAAAAAGTATTGTTTTTTGTTTTGCGTTTTTTTGTAATAATTTTTTTAGAAATGGATTAAAAGATGATTTTACCATTCTAAAAAAATCAGGCTGGATTTGCCACTTTTTGATGTTAGGTAATAATTTGGAGGATGCTTTCTAGGAATATGTAGTAATATTATTATAAATGTTGCGAATACGGGGAATGTGAAGGGGTGTAAAAAAAGCACACTGGTATTGGTGTGCTGATTGGAGCAGGCAACGAGAATCGAACTCGCATAACGGGCTTGGGAAGCCCGGATATTAACCATTATATGATGCCTGCATAATGAAGAAAGTTTGTACTAAAGTATAGCATAGTATATGTTTTTTGTCAAATACAAATGCAACATAATTCTTTGCTTTTTTTGATTTGATGTCAAAAAACCTATTGTCTTTTACCTTTTTGGCTACTAGACAATTTTTTGATGTATTAAAATTTTGCAAATTATATTTTATTAAAAAAGCAACACGGGCGAATGAATGTTGTGGTGAGAATGGATTTCTCTATAACATAAATCACGCGTGTTGCTAAGGATATTATATGATGTTTTTATGAAAATATGCATACAAAACTTAAAATTTTTATTATTTTAATAATAAATTGTGCAAAAATGTTTTACAAACGGGGTAAAAAAAATTATAATTAGGGTAAATCTAAAAATGGAGGAGAGATTTTATGATAGGATTGTATGTAATGCTAGGCATTGCGATATTGATGAGTCTAGTGTTTGTATTCAGCTGGTCAAAAGAAAGACCGCTAATTAGTTTTTGGCTAAAGGGGCTAGCTACTGTTACAGTAATTGCTCTGGGTATTTATGCTGTATTCACTACTGAGATATGTGGCGTGAGTGAAGTATTATTCATAATTGGGCTGGCATTGTGTATGTTGGGTGATTTGACATTAGCATTGCTAGAATTATTGGATGTGGCAAAAAGGGAGCAGGTAATCACTCTAGGAATGATTGCATTCGGAATGGCACAAGTGGTATTTGTGGTAGGAATGTCTATGATAGCAGGATTTATGCCATTTGCGATATTGGGTGGAATAGGTTTTGCGGTAATTGTTTATCTAATGCGTAAACCAATGGGATTGGACTTTGGCAAGTGTTTGTTGCCGGGGCTAGCATACTCTGCTACCCTTGCTACCAGTCTATGTAGTGCCATTACATTGATGGTAACTAGTGGATTTGGCACACTGGGAATACTACTGACAGTAGGTTTTGGTTTGTTTATGATTAGTGACTTGATACTATCTCAAATTTACTTTGCAAAGGGCGAGCACAAGGCACTGTATATACCTAACCTATTTACCTATTACGCAGCTATAATATTGATAGCATTTAGTATGACAGCATTGATATAACTGGAGAGAATTATGAGTAAGTATTTTTTTGCATATGGTACCAACATCTCTCAAACGGAATTAAACAAGCACTGTCCGGGTGCGGAGATGGTAGGACATGGGATGCTCAATGGTTTTATGCTAGAATTTCGTGGTTATGATGGGCATGGTGTAGCACATATAGCGCGAAAAAAAGGCGAGGTATTACCCATAACTATATGGGAATTACCACCTGAGAGCAGGTACACTATAGAGAATTATGAAAAGTTTCCGTACATATACAAGAGAGTGAAAGCAAAAGCAATAATGAATGGCAAGAAAGTAGCGGGAATAATGTATTTGACAAAACAGGAGTTACCTCTGGGTATGCCTAGTGAGGAGTATTTGAATGCATTAAAACAGGCATATGCTGAGGCGGACTTTGATGAATATTATATAACTAGCGCTCTAGAGAGAGTAAAAAATGATGAGGATAATATATGAAGATAGAAAATCCAGATTATGATAATTGTTGCGTAAACATAGTGGCGAGTGTATGCAAAAATTTTGGGATAAAGCCCATGCACAAGACTTTGCCTATACTGGACCACGAATTGCATCACGGGTACAAGAATGTAGTGGTAATATTATTGGATGGTCTAGGACAGCACACACTAATGCGAAAGTTACCTGAGGATAGTTTTTTGCGTAGTCATTTTGTGCAAGAGTTGAGTGCGGTATTCCCTAGCTCTACTACCCCATCCACGGTGAGCTTCAAATCTGGGCTGACACCGGTGGAGCATGGTTGGTGGGCACATTACCTTTATCTAAAAGAGGTGGGTGCTAGTATCAATCTTTACCTGAATACAGATAACTATTCTAGAAAGCAATTAACTATGAAGCACATTGCACAGAATGTGATGCCGTATCAAAATGTGTTGGATAATATTTGGGAAAACACGCCAGAGGATGTACATTGTTATGCACTCTGCAATAGAGAGGCAAGGGATGAGACTAATGTGACGCAACTAGTGTATGACGACCTGAATGAGATGTGTGAATTGATACACAGTCTAGTACTCAATGATGGTAGAAAGTATATTTATGCGTATCACAATTACCCTGATGACATAATGCATAGTGAGGGGCCTAATAGTCTAACCACAGAGAGATTACTCAGCGACATTGACGCACAACTGCAATGTTTGTGCGAATTGTGTCCGGACACACTATTCATAATATCCAGTGACCATGGTCAGACTGAGATTATGGAGGTTAGGGACATAGCGGACTACCCTGACATAATGGATTGCGTAGTGATGGCACCTAATGGATTGAGCAGATGTTTTAACTTTAACCTCAAACCTAACAAGCACAAGGAATTTGAGAAATTAATCAAAAAGTATTTTGGTGACAAATTTGCTTTGTTTAGTAAAAAGCAAGTGTTGGATATGGGGTTATTAGGAAAAGGGACACCGCATTACAAGATTGATGACACACTGGGAGATTATATCTTGGTGGCGGTTAGTGACTGCAATCTAGTGTATACCACACAATACGAATTACCAATAGTACAACCATTAGGTCATCACGGTGGACTCACACGAGAGGAGATGCGAGTACCTTTGATATTGTATGGCAACAGGAATAAATTTTGATAAAATAAAAAAATGAGTTCGGTGGAACTCATTTTTTCATTTACTCAGTAGGCTCATCTAGGTAGTCAACCTCTGCCAATTCGCCCAAAAAGTGGTCATATGGCTTGTCTGTCTCGTCATCAATAATGGATGAATTGGTCATATGCAAGTAGTGAGCAGTGTTGTCACCATTGGAGTATTCTTTGAGGTAGAATACCTTGTCACCTATGATAGAAATATTGCGAGCGGACTCAATCTTGATACTACCGAGGTCAGCGGTTAGACTGGTAGCAGAGCCTGCGTTGATGTAATTGTAGCAATATACATTGTTGTCTGCGATGTAATATACATTATTACCTTGCACGCCTACAAAACTGGTAACTGTCACATCACTAACTAGTAGGATAGCAGAAACATCTGTAGTAGACTTTTTGTAAATACATTTGGAATCACTATCGTATACGATTACACCAGTACCCACATTGTGTGAATATGGCACATACTCTGCGTAATCATTGGCTGTTAGTTTGCTCTCAGTGGATGCAAAGCTGGCACCCAGAGTATTGTAGTAGATATACGCACCCTCAGTAGAGGTAGTAGCCTTGGTGTAGTACAATTTGCCGGAAACGATGGATTGTAGTGTGTAACTTACGCCGTTCTCAAAAGCCAAATCGGTAACCTCTCCATTGGACAAATCCATCTTTGCCAAAGTATTGGTATCTACGAATGTACCTTTTGTGTAGGTAAAGTATACATCACTCTCGGTAGCACTAACCATCTGGTCACTGGATGTGTAGGTAGCCTTGGCAAATGAGGTAATATTTAGGTCATCACTGGTGGTAAAGGTCTTGTTTTGTTTACCAAAAGTCCTAACGAATATACTACTACTCTCGTTACCAGCGGAGCCATCTAATACTATTAGATAAACGGTACCATCCAACTCATACATAGTGAAGTCTACTGCTGAGCCCGGATTGGTGGTAGTGTACAATACCTCTTGACCACTAGACCTATCTATCCTAGTCCTACAAAAGTCGATTAGGTCGGTACAAACCTCCAATTCTTTGTTCTTTTGATTGTTTGGAGTGGTGTAATAGATGTAGTCACCGAATATATACAGAGCGGAGTACTCAAAGCCACAAACCTTGGACACTAGCACATCGGTGTGCTGGATACCTTGTGTTTTGTCAAAAATCTCCTCTCCCTCATCATCCAACTGAGGCTGGTTCTCCACTACTCTATTATCTTCCAATTTGGTCCTGTATAGAGCGGTGTGTGTAATATTACCTAGTTTGTTGGTCTCGCCTACATCAGCATAGCCCATAAAGCCATTGGTATAATAAACATAATCGCCCTTGGTCACAGCGAGTGTACCGTTACCCTCTACGGTATCGGTAGGTTTTGGATTGTCTGTAAAGGCAGGCAAGTTATTACAACCAGCAAAGGCGAATAAGCAAGCGAACATTAGCACGAATACAGCAATAATTCTAGTAAAACTCATAGTCTTGGTCATCAAAATAACACCTCTAATAATTAATGTAACAGTGGCAAAATCTACAAAGTGAAACATATATTATGTTTAACTGAAATAATGGAATGCAAACTTGCCAATATTGTATAGGTAGTGCACAATCAAAAGCAAACAGTGCAATACTTAGGTTATAATAGCACTATTTTGGCTTTTAGTCAATTATTTAATGCAAAAAAGGGAGTGAAATGAGGAAATTTGAGTCAACTGAACACAAAGTAAGTGGTGCTGGTACTACAGAGCGAGGTAATTGGAGCAAAATATTGGAGTTACTGCCCAGTATAGTACAAGTATTGCCAAAAATATTGGGTAAAAACGCAGAAGTCCCAAAAAAAGAGGAGCAAGTGAATGCGGATGTGTATTATCCTACTTCACCTACTCCGGAGCAATATAGAGCCACTCAGGTACGCAACGCCATGGATAGCATAATGACACACAAGTATCTAGTGGATACATTGCGAAATAACAACACTATAAGCGGAAATTGTGTCCTGTCTCAGCAGACTGGTACATCACCCAATAACCTTCGCCATCCACATTATCTAGGTCAAGCGGGAGCCATTGGCAATAATCTATCAAATCAGCAGGCGGAGGAGTGAGTCGGGACGGGCTAGGTATCCCATAACACAGATATGTCACTACCCCATCATCGTATAGTTTGCCCAATATATAATGTCCTTCGCCATTGTCGGTAAAACTTACCTTTATCCATTGAGTGTTGTGCACAATTTTTTCTAATTCGGGATAACGCGGATAATTGTCAAACAAATGATTAAGTTGGGGTGCGATTAAATTATAAAAATTAGTGTCGCCCAACACTACATTGTCCATTGCTGGAGGGGTAGTATCAATAAGCTCAGGTGTAGCATTATCCAGTGATGATATAGAATAATCCTGGTACAAGTGTGCGTGAGAATTGGCAGTAGACAACAGGCTCTCAAATAGTCCAGTGGATGGGGGTTGGGAGTTAGATAGTTTGGTTTGGGTAAAAATGGATAAATTTTGCTCGTCCTGTGTATTATTTGTAGAATAATCCTCTTTTGTTTGTGTGGATATGCTATTCTCTGCGGGAGCAGATGCAGACTCTGGAGTGGGTAAACTATTATCCATAGCAGAATAATCCTCATATAG
>JAFVZD010000115.1 GCA_017508345.1 Clostridia bacterium
ATTCCCTTTCTCTCAAACATTTGCCTTACCCTAGGCATATACACTATATCATTACCAATCCTCATAATTATCCTCACTTTTGATTTTATTTATAGCCACCATCACATCATCCATCATATACCCCTTGCCCATTAGATAACGCATCAATTTGCTATAATTCTCTCGCGTCTTATCCTTATTAAACATATACTTTTGTGCTAAGTAATATACAGTATCGCTCTGACTGTCTATCTCTGCCAACACCTCATCCACAATAGCGACACTCACACCCTTTTGCCTGAGTTCGTATTCTATTTTTCGCTTCCCCCAATTATTCTTGTGATTCTCAATATACATTTTTGCGAATACTTTGTCATCAATATAACCGTATTTCTCTAGTTTTGATATCACCGTATCCACCACAATATCCACATATCCTTTTTGCGTGAGATAGTCCAATACTTGCCTTTTGGTCTTTCTGCTCGCAGTCAATAATTGTACCATCTTTGAGAAAACCACATCCACATCACTCTCCATTTGTATATCACACAATTCTTGCGAAGTAAGTTCTCTCCCTTCGGCAATTTTGTACTTGAATACACAAAAATCACTCAGTGTTCCCACATACATTTCATCTATGTAGATATTCTTTCTACCTTTTTTGCTTTTTGTACTCTCAATCTTAGTTACCACTCCCATTTTACTTAGTCATCCTTTTCCCAATATCCATACTCTTTGCCTACATAATTACATCCCGCAGGCATATCATAGTCAGTTAAAGTATATATTTGCCCCCTTACCCTATCCTCAAATTTAACATCATCTATCCTTACATCCTTATTTTTTGCCCAACCTAATATATCTTGATAGCCACTATAATCTGTATCAAATTGATACAAATCCAACTCCTGCCATTCCACCAGATTGTTACTCAATGTCTCCATAGCACTATTAGTATATGCCCTGACTAACCCACCTGTACCCAGTTTGATTCCACCAAAATACCTAACCACCACCATTACCACATTATATATACCCTTGTGGCCCAAATATTCTAATATCGGCCTACCCGCAGTACCACTAGGCTCGCCATCATCCGTAGATTTGCTATTACCAAATAACCTATATGCATACACCACATGTCTAGCATCACTATGCTTTTGCCTGATTGCCTTGATGTATTCTTGTGCCTCCTCTTGCGTCTCTACTCGCCTAGCATAACCCAAAAAGCGAGATCGCTCTATCACAATCTCGCTCTGGTACTCGATATTTTCCTTTACAGAATAATACCTCTCCATTATTTCACTACTACCTTGATTATAGTCTTTTTACCTTTACGCAATACAAATTCTTTTTTCTCAATCTTTGTATCAAATGCAGTTATTACCTCATCATCCACCTTGATAGCACCCCCATCAATCAGTCTCTTGGCATCTCCCCTACTCTTAGCCTCTTTTAATGCCAACAACACATCTATGATTGTCTCCGCATCCTTGCTAGCAATCTCTACACTAGGCATATTTTCTTGACTACCAGCACCAAATGCAGCCCTAGCCTGTGCCTGAGCAGTCTTGGCAGATTCCTCACCACGCACAATCTTGGTTATCTCGTATGCCAGTCTTTCTTTTGCTGCGTTGATTGCTTTGCCTTCTACATTACAGATTTCGTCAATCTCTTGGATAGACAAGAATGTCAAGGACAAGAATAACTCTCTTACTTTTACATCCTCTACATCTCTAAAGAATTGGTAAAAATCATAATCGCTACACATTTCTCTATCCAACCAAATCGCACCACCAGCAGTCTTTCCCATTTTGGTACCATCAGCCTTAGTCAATAACGGCAATGTCATAGCATACGCAGGCTTGTTTTCTTTCTTTCGGATTAATTCTACACCTTCTATAATATTAGCCCATTGGTCACTGCCACCTAGCTCCAATGTACAGCCATATTCTTTGTACAAATGCCAAAAATCATATGCTTGCATAGGCATATAGTTAAATTCCAAAAAAGACAATCCTTTTTCCATTCTGCTCTTAAAACAATCATGAGATAGCATTCTATTTACACTCATATTGGCACCTATTACCTTGAGCATATCTAGCCAACTCATTTTCTTAATCCAATCTTCATTATTTACTACTATCAATTTATTCTCAACATTTGGGTCAAAAAAACTAGCAATTTGTGCCTTTATCCTCTCCACATTCTCTTGCCTAGTCTCCTCTGACATCATAGGTCGCATATCATTCCTAAATGATGGGTCACCTATACTACCAGTAGCCCCTCCCACGAGAGCAATAGGAGTATGTCCCGCTCTCTGCATTCTCACCAAGAATAGTATTGCCACTAGGCTACCTATATGCAAGCTCCTAGCAGTTGGGTCAAAACCTATATAACAAACCACCTTTTCCTTACCAAGTTTCTCACGCAGTTCCTCGCCATACACAGTATTGTCTATCAACTTGCGTTCCATTAGTTCATCATAAATATTACTCATTTCTTGCTCCCTTTAAGTTTTGTATAAAATATATTTTATCACAACCTTACGCATATTGCAACCTTATTTTTTATTAAATTTGATGTATTTGAGTATATTTATTTCATTTTAACGCAAATTTACCTATATCGTTTGGCTAAACAAATTTTTTGTGCTATACTATGTCTATTAAATTAGGAGGAAATTTCATTATGCAACACACTATTACCAAAATCCACGCTAGACAAATTCTAGATTCACGCGGTACACCTACGGTTGAGGTCGATGTCACATTGGATAACGGCATTCTCGCACGCGCGTCCGTACCTAGTGGAGCATCCACAGGAGCTTATGAGGCTATCGAATTGCGTGACAAGGATTCTACCTACTACTTTGGCAAATCCGTTCGCACCGCAGTCAATAATGTCAATAATATTATTGCCCCAGCACTAATTGGTCATGATGTTCTAGACCAAAACGGCATTGACCAGATTATGATTGAGCTGGATGGTACTCCCAACAAATCCGTATTGGGTGCCAACGCAATATTAGGTGTATCCCTAGCAGTAGCCAAGGCTGGTGCATTATCTATGGGGTTGCCATTGTATACCTATCTCAACCCTAATGGCAATACCCTACCTACACCTATGATGAATGTAATCAATGGTGGCAAACACGCAGATAACAATCTCAATATCCAAGAGTTTATGATAGTACCAGTCAGTGCTACCAGTTGGAGTCAAGCACTGCAAATGTGTGCGGAAACATTCCACGCACTCAAGTCCGTATTACACTCATGCGGTTATGTGACCAATGTGGGTGACGAAGGTGGTTTTGCTCCTAACTTTAATAGCGACACCGAGGCACTAGACTTTATCGTGCGTGCCATTACAGAGGCAGGTTATCGCGTGTATGATGACTTTCGCATTGCTCTAGATGTGGCTAGTAGCGAGATGTACAACGAGGCAAATGCTATTAACCAAACAGGCAAATACTATTTCTGGAAATCCAAAAAATTATTTACAGTAGACCAATTACTAGAATACTACCGTGACCTCATAGACACCTACCCAATTATCTCTATAGAGGACGCATTCGCAGAGGAAGACTGGGAGGCTTGGGCCAAATTTACCGCTCGTTTTGGTGACAAATTACAAATTGTAGGCGATGACTTGTTTGTGACCAATAGCACTAGATTGTCCCGCGGAATACAAGAGCAATCCGCAAATGCAATCCTAGTTAAACTCAACCAAATAGG
>JAFVZD010000116.1 GCA_017508345.1 Clostridia bacterium
AGGAATATTACTACTGCAATACCAGTTGCCGAAGCTAGGGGAGTGATACTATTAGCGGTACAGCAACGCGGTATCCCAATATATGAATACACACCGCTACAAGTTAAGAGTGCATTAGTGGGTACAGCCAAAGCAGACAAGCGACAAGTGCAATTTATGGTAAAGACCATATTGGGCTTGCAAAAGATACCCAGACCTGATGATGCAGCAGATGCGGTGGCAATGGCAATTTGTCATAGCCAAACCAATCAAAGATTGAGAGAATTAAAGTGAGGAGAATTTTATGTATAGTTTTTTGCGAGGAATACTAAGTGATAAATGGGAGAATACCGTAGTAATTGATTGTAACGGTGTAGGTTATGAGGCTTTGGTGACACAGAATTGTTACAACCATATAGGCGAAGTCGGTGATGTGGTCACATTATACACATCATTACATTGCAGAGAAGACGAAATGTCTTTATTTGGTTTTTTGGATAAGGTAGAACGCGAGGTGTTCAAAAAATTAATTCTAGTAAATGGTGTAGGACCCAAAATGGCTATTAGCATACTCAGCAATATTTCAGCACCAGAATTGACCGTTGCGGTTGCTACTCAACAGGCTAGTATGCTCAAAGGCATAAAAGGTATTGGAACAAAGATTAGGGAAAGGATTTTGCTGGAATTAAAAGAAAAGATGAGTCTAGGCGACATAAAGGGTGTTACAGTACAGAGTGACTTCTTGTCAGACAAACCTGTTGCAGATAACTCAATCGCAAATATGGCAATAGGCGTGTTGGTGGATTGGGGTGTAAACAAATTAGTTGCCCAAGACATTGTTACCAAGAATATGCAACCAGGTGACTCATTGGAGGTGTTGCTCCAAAAATCATTTAAAGCATTAGGGAGATAATAATGGAAGATTTGGATAGATTTATCACTAGTACAAAGAGTGAAGTTGATGATGTTATAGAGAATAGTCTTCGTCCTACTAGGTTAAGTGAATATGTGGGACAAAGTAAGATAAAAAATAACCTATCTATATATATAGAAGCAACAAAGAATAGACAAGATGCATTAGACCACGTATTATTATTTGGGCCTCCGGGGTTAGGAAAGACGACTTTGGCACATATTATTGCAGAGGAATTGGGTGCTCAAATCAAGGTTACCAGTGGTCCCGCAATAGAACACGCTGCTGACCTTGCTGCAATATTATCCAATTTGAATAAAAATGATGTGCTTTTTATTGATGAGATACATAGATTGTCACGTGCGGTAGAAGAAGTTCTATATCCGGCTATGGAAGATTTTGCCCTAGACTTTGTAGTAGGCACTGGTCCCGCTGCCAAGAGTGTCAGATTACCAATTCCGCCATTTACTCTAATAGGTGCTACCACTAGGGCGGGTATGTTGACGGGGCCTTTGCGTGATAGGTTCGGTATACTAGGTAGGCTAGAATTATACGAACCCGAAGAACTAGCACAAATTATCAATAGGTCCGCACTCATCTTGGGGGTGCAAATAGAGCCAGATGCGTTATTGGAGATTGCCAAATGTTCTCGTGGTACCCCTAGAATAGCCAATAGGTTACTCAAACGTGTACGTGACTTTGCCGAAGTAAAAGGTACGGGAGTGATAACTTTGCCCATAGTACAAGATGCTCTGGC
>JAFVZD010000117.1 GCA_017508345.1 Clostridia bacterium
TAGCCAAACTCATCACTCCCGCATCTGACACAATCAAAGCATCTGCTCCGATATTTTGCAGATGTATCAAATACTCATCCAAACCAACAAAATCATCATTATGTGCTTGAATATTTACTGTAATGTAAGCCTTTTTTCCTAATTTGTGTGCATATTCCACATATTCAGCCAATTCATCGTTGGTAAAATTATCACTAAACGCACGCAATCCCCATTTCTTACCAGCAAAATAACACGCATCCGCACCATAATAAAATGCTGTTTCCAATTTATCTCTATCGCCCGCTGGCGCCAATAATTCAATTTTTTGCATAGTTCTCTCCTTCGTTTATTTATACCTAGCCACAGCCAGTCCATCACCAATATGCAATATCTGAGTATCCAATGCTGGGTTATTTTGCAACATTTCAATAAAATTACGCAAAGCATTTACTGTACGCTCAAATCTAGGATATTGCAAGGGTTGCCCATCCAGGACCATTCCTCTAAATAACACATTATCACACACTAGTACACCGGATTTTTTTAGTTTAGGTAAAATCAGTGGTAAAATCTCGGGGTATTTACCTTTTGGTCCGTCCAAAAATATTAAGTCAAACTGTTCATCTATGGTAGGTAAAGTATTCATACAATCCCCTTGGATTATAGTAACTCTATCCCTCAATCCCAATTTCTCAAAATTTTGCTCTGCGAGTTCTATATTAGGCAAACTCGCCTCACAATCTACAATATGTGCCTCACTATTCAGCAGCATACAACTAGCAGAATATCCAATAGCCATACCTATTTCCAAGATACGTTTTGGTTGAATTTCTTTACACAAATTCTCCAAATATTCACGAGTTTCGGTCAAAATCACTGGTATTTTGTTTGCTCGTGCAAATTGCTCCATTTCATCCAAATAAGACATATTAATCCTCTATCAATACTGGTATAATCACTGGTTTACGCTTGGTCTTTCTATAAAATACGTTGGTCAAAGTCTTGCGTACACTAGCCTTGATTGTTCCCCAATCTTCCTTAAATACTGCCGGGTTACTCAAACTCTGCAATACGGCTTTTTTACCTTCTTCCATCAAGGCATTCATTTCGTTGTGATAAGCAAAACCTCTTGGTATCATTTCTGGTCCCGTAGTAATTTTGCCCTCTTTCCTATTCACAGTCATTACTACAATACATACACCGTCTTCTGCCAGTTGTTTCCTATCTTTCAATACAATACTCTCGGTATCACCCACGCTATCTCCGTCTATCAACCTACTGCCAGCAGGTACATCAAACGGTGCTCTGCGGAACAAATTCTTGTTTACTTCCACTACCATACCTATGTCTGGTATAATACAATAATTGTCTTTCATTCCCATACGCATAGCCAATTCCTTGTGTGCTTTGAGATGTTTGTACTCTCCGTGTACTGGTATCAAGAACTTTGGCTTAATTAACTTGTGCACGGTCATAATTTCATCACGACAAGCATGTCCAGATGCGTGTACATCGGCTAGGTCATCATAGATAACCGTTGCATTCTTTTTCATTAATTCGTTAATCATATCATTTACTGGCTTTTCATTACCAGGCACTGGCGAACTACTGAATACAATTGTATCATTGGCACCTATGGTTACACCAGTAAATTCTCCATTTGCCATTCTAGATAAAGCAGTAGATTCTTGACCTTGACTACCCGTAGCCAATATTAAAATCTCATTGTCAGCATAATTTTTGCATCTATCAATGTCGATTATTAAATCCTTGTCATATCGAATCTCGCCAATTTTCATTGCTACTTCCATATTGTTTATCATACTACGACCAGCAAAAGCAACTTTTCTGCGATATTTCTTAGCCAAATCCATCATTTGTTGCACTCTGTGTACATTAGATGCAAACGCAGTAATAATAATACGCTTTTTGTCATTGTCGGCAAAAATCTTATCCAAAGTTTCACCCACAATACGCTCACTCATACTAGAACCCGGACGCTCTACGTTGGTACTCTCACACAACATTAGTAATACGCCTTTTTGCCCCAATTCTCCCATACGTGCTAGGTCTGTCGTTTCTCCTGCCAATGGTGTAAAATCAATCTTAAAGTCACCGCTGTGGAATACCATACCTACTGGGGTACTAATAGCCAAAGCATATGCCCCTGCCATAGAGTGGTTTACATTGATAAATTCTACTGTAAAACAACCAATCCTAACCACTGCGTGTGGATTAACTGCCACAGACTTCATCTTTACCCTAGGATGCTCACGTAGTTTGTTCTCTATCATAGCAATAGTCAATCTACTAGCATATACTGGTGCTTTTACTGTATCCAAGAAATATGGCAAACTACCTATATGGTCCTCGTGTGCGTGAGTAATCACAATACCCTTGATTTGCTTGGCGTGTTGCTTTAAATATGTCATATCAGGTATTACTAGGTCTACTCCCGGCATAGATTCATCTGGGAAGCCTACACCACAATCCACTACCAATATGTCATCGCCATATTTTAGTGCGGTAATATTCTTACCTATACCATCCACACCACCAAAAAACATTACTTGCAAATTCTTGCTATTGCCTTTGGTAGTCCTAGCCTTGCTGTTATTATCAAATACTTTTTTCTTTGTTTCGCCAGCCTCATTCTGAACAATCTCTGCGACAACAGGCTTTTTCCTAAAATCCCTACGCTTGATTGGTCCATTTGCGGTGACATTACCCTTTGCACCTACTGATGCCAATGTGCCACTCAATATATAGGCTGGCTGGCCTTCTCCTATTTTTTCGTTATCTTGCCCTACATTCATTTCTTCATTACTCAATTTATTTATTCTCCTTATTAATTTTACTTATTTATATAATATCTTTGAGACTACTAATACTCTCATAATTTTCTATTTTCCTAGGCGATACTATTGTGTCCTTGTCTATATAAAAACGCAATCCGTTGCCATAAAAATACATCATATTGTTGAATACAAACATCATTAATATTCCACATGGTATGGTCAAGAACAATCCAACACCGGCAGTAAACATTATACCCGCCATATTCAACGCCACTACTATCAACACAAATGCCATACTCATTGGCAAAATGTTTTTGAATACCTTCATATTGTCTTTTACGCTATCTCTCAATCCTACCCACACACCACAACGTTGCACCACTATGCTAGTAGCCCAGTTGCCAAATAACACATTGCGGATAGAATACAATATCACTATTACCAGTATTACCACAAATGATGCCAATATACCCCACAAACCACCCAATCCATATAGTTTCATAGAGCCTAATATTGCACCCAACATTATTATATCGTATGGCAAAACTACCAAAGTCCTAGCCAATGCATATTTGATTGACAACTTTATGTGTTTGATAAAACAACCACTAAAACCTAATCTAGAAAAACTACCCATATAGCCGTATATACACTCTGTGGTAGGGATATGCATCAAATTAAATACAAAAGACCCCAATACCCCAACTATTGCAAATAACAATATCAACAATGGTAATACCTGCATTGCATTGGCTACCAATATATCTCCCATTGCATATATTACCTCAGATATGTTAATCATAATATCATTAATGTGTAGATTAAAAAAACTATTACTAAATAACGCACTAATCTCCGCAAAAATACCCGCATTGATTAATTCATTCACCAAACCATAACAACACACCACCGCCAGTCCACCAATCAGTAATCCACCAAAGACAACATACAACATTATCTTCCA
>JAFVZD010000118.1 GCA_017508345.1 Clostridia bacterium
TCCTGGATGTGGCTAATACTGCTAGGGCTAGGCAAATTGGATGGATTGCTGACCTCCAACATAGAGCCATTATCTAGGTATACATGATAACTCACTCCGGGTGCGGTGGTGATAATGTCGATATTGAATTCTCGCTCTAAGCGTTCTTGGATAATCTCCATATGTAGTAGTCCCAAGAAGCCACAACGGAATCCAAACCTAATGCCTGAGAATTCTCGGGCTGATACTCTAGCGCACTATCATTTAGTTTGAGCTTTTCTAGTGCGTCTTTTAATTCGTTGTACTTGCTACCATCGGTAGGGAAAATACCACTGAATACCATAGGTTGTACTTGCTGATAACCGGGTAATGGCTCTAGTGCACTATTGGTGGCAGAGGTAATGGTATCACCTACCTTGGCATCACTAATCTTCTTGATACTAGCGGCGATATAACCCACCTCTCCCGCTAGCAAGCGGTCTGTGCTGGTAGGATTGGGAGTAAAGTACCCTACCTCGGTCACATCGAATGTTGCGTTGGTTTGCATAAATTTGATCTTGTCGCCAGGGGACACGCTACCATCCACTACACGCACTAGGCATATTGCACCCTTAAAATTGTCGTAGTAACTATCGAATACCAGACATTTGAGCGGAGCATTTTCATCGCCATTAGGAGGAGAAATCTCACATACTATGGAGTCTAGTACGGACTGGATGTTGATACCCTCTTTTGCACTGATACAAGGAGCAGTCATAGCGGGGATACCTATCACATCCTCTATCTCGTGCTTGACCTTGTCTGGCTCTGCACTAGGGAGATCAATCTTGTTTATTACAGGCAATATCTCTAGGTCATTATCTAGGGCGAGGTGGACATTGGCTAATGTCTGTGCCTCTACACCTTGTGTAGCATCTACTATGAGTATTGCCCCCTCACAAGCGGCTAGACTACGGCTAACCTCATAAGAAAAGTCCACATGACCTGGTGTATCTATCAGGTTGAGGATATATTCCTCTCCGTCAAAGTTGTATCGCATGCGTGTTGGTGTCAATTTGATGGTGATACCACGCTCACGCTCTAGATCCATACTATCTAGCATTTGCTCGGTGAGGTCACGCTTGGCAATAGTACCGGTATATTCTATCAATCTATCTGCTAGTGTACTCTTGCCGTGGTCAATGTGTGCCACTATACAAAAGTTCCTGATATGTTTTTGTCTCATAAATTCACTCTCCAATATATTAATTATAGCAAAAACTTGAGGTGGTTGGCAATAGAATGAACGAAATTTTTGAAAGTATTTGATAAATTTTGTAATAAAATAGCAAAAATATTGCATAAAAATTAATAATTACAAACTTTTTGTATCATTTTGCTAGCCAAATATATTAATATTTGATATATTTATATTAACAAAAAATGGAGAAAAAATATGGATATATTTAAGAGTTGGTTGGTGGAGAGACCAATAGCACACAGAGGCTTTTTTGATAATAATAATGGGATACCGGAGAATAGCCTAAAGGCATTTGAAAATAGTATCCAGCACAATCATCCAATTGAATTGGATGTGCATGTTACGGATGATGGTACTGTAGTAGTTTTTCATGATTACGAATTGTCTAGGATGACAGGCAAGGATGGTTACACTATTCATCTCAAGGCACAGGACCTCAAGAGTTACAAGTTATTGGGCACAGAGGAGCATATACCTACATTGGAGGAGGCATTGAATCATATCAATGGCCGTGTACCAGTGCTAGTAGAGATCAAGACTGCTACCACTACCAAGACAGGCAAGAATGAGGCTATTATATTGGAGGTGCTCAAAAAGTATCAGGGCGAGTTGGCTATACAATCATTCAATCCTTTTACACTAGAATGGTTTGCCAATCATGCACCTGAGATTTGTAGGGGACTACTCTCCTCTTATTGGCCTAAGGACAATCCGGAGCGACCAAAGAGTGCGGCAGTGCGTTGGGCACTCAGGAATATGATATTCGCAAAACGTGCTAAGCCTAATTTTGTAGCACATGACATAGGTCAATTACCTAATAGGCGTGTGGCGAAGTGGAAGCATATACCACTACTCAGTTGGTTGATAACCAATCAGGACCAATACATTGAGGCATTAAAGGTATCAGATAATGTGATTTTTCAAGATTTTGAGCCTAGTATATAACAAAACGAGATGAATTGTCATCTCGTTTTTCTATTGCTCATTGTATTTTTTGATTAATTCATTGATTGCATCCGCATCTAGTCCAGCACATTCCTCACGCAATTGTTGACTCTTGTTGTAATCTTCTTTTAGTATGATATCAGCGTTAAGCGTATAAGTATTGTCTACATCTATATTGATAGGTGCATATTCACCATAATAATTAAGGCTAATCATACTATTGTATACACGCTTGCTTTGGTTGACAAAGTCGCTATTGGTTCTCTGAGGATTGGCTATACCGGTAAAGATAGTGATACTACCTGAGTTGGTATTCCTACCAATAGCAATGTTTGTTTTGATTTGTATCTGTGCCTGCTCTGCTATCTCGTATTCGGTATGGTAGTATTTGGTATAATAATTGCGATACATATCATATAGTGACTCTATATTCTCTATGAATACTGCCACATCTTTGCCATGTTCGGTTAGTCGCTTGGCATGGTCTAGAATCAACTCTATTATGTATAGTTGTTTGTGTCTAGGATAATGATATGGGCACAATATGTATGTCATACGATCATTGGTCTTGTCCTGAATGGTACTATCTGGTGTAAAGTCTTGTACAATGTAGATAGTAGTCATCTTTTGGGATATTGCTTGGGCTAAGTTGAGCATAAATGCACGCAGGCTACCTTGGTCACTAGTGGACACTAGCACGCGTTGTCCTTTGGCTAGTGGACATAGGTATCGGGTAAATCCTAATGCTGGGTCATCTAGCTGGATTTGGGTATCTATTGGTAAAAAGTCTTGTTTGGTATAATCTGCCCTAGGGATATCTATAGGCACACCATTGATTGAAAAAACCTTGTATAGTGTGAGACAATCATCGCGTCTGGATGTTCCTATTATTCCCTCCACATAGTCACCAGAACGCAGGTTGTATTCTTTGATACTCTTGGCACTAACCTTGGCTACACGATGTGCACCAATCTCGCGGATACTACCGATGTGGAATCTAGCATTGCCTTGTTCGTCCATTTGAATGGTACCATTGATATGCTCTTGCATAGCATAATAACTATCTGATAATTCGTTGTTGTCATTCTCACATAGGTAATATGCGTATTCTTTTGGCACTACCCTACACTTACCCTCGTACTTACCCCAATCTAAGTAATCATACATACGATTATTCTCTAGAGATACTAGCAACTTGTCTATATTGTTGTCACCTAGGATAGGTTTAGGGCGAATGGCGTATTCTTTTGGTGGGCGACCTTTTTTGTGAGAAGCTACAAAGCGTTGTTTTTGACCGGTAGCGATGGCTACAATCTCTTCTATCAATTCGGTCTTTCGCAATGTAGTAGGCAAATGTACTCCTACCGCACGGGCTAATTCTCTTAGCTCAAATATACCCATTTCATCAAAGTTTACTTTGCCTTCTTTGATACTATTGATATCTACCATAGACTCCTCCTGTATTAGATTTTTGTATAATTTTTGATAATAAATGCGATGTAAATCAATTTTTTACAAAATTATATTTATAATAATGTAGTATATTTTTTGTCATTTGTCAAGGCTTTTTTGCTGAGCATAGGAATAATATACAAAATAATGCAGAAACTATACACAACCCAAAAAGGAGGATAAATATGACAGAGACAGATTTGCAGTTACTCACTAGTATGTATCAAAATTGCAAGACAGCAATACAGAGTATCCATGACATTATACCTAAGGTAAATAACGCGGATTTGATGAAGGAACTAAAGCAGCAATATGATGAATACATGGATTTGAGTGCAAAGTATTTGGGCTATGCACATTCCAAAGAACGAGTATTGCCGGACAATACAATTTTTGAGAAAACTAGGTTGTGGATGTCTATCAAAATGAGTACAATATTTAAGAAAAACACTAGACATTTGGCGGAAATGCTATTACTTGGCACGGTAATGGGGACATTACAATGCTACAAGGACCTCAGTGACCACAGCACTGCTACTCCAGAATTATTGGATATGTGCAAAGAGTTATTGAACTTGCAAGAAAAGTATTTTGAAAATTACAAAGTCTTTTTGCGAGATATCAAATAGTTATTTTGTAACTAATTAAAATTAGTGATATGAGACTAGTCAATACAAAATACACTGGGGCAAACCAGTGTATCTTTTGTGTTGTATGAGAGCAAAAAAACGAGTGGTATAAACTCGTTTTTTAACTATATATATGGTTCATAATTACACAAAGTGAAATGTATGTTTTTTGCATAATTATAAATTTTGGCATAAAGGCAGAAATTGTAAATTTGAGGTAAAAAATACTAAATTTTGTGTAGAAATTTGTTTTTCAAAAATAGCTTTAGGTAATCAACATAGAGCGAAAACCTGTACTATATGATGAGTAACTAATACCTTGGTGCGAAAAGAATAGAAATAATCCTGCATCATCCTTCTCGCTAGCATTGCCACCATGTGATATCCCCCAAACGAAACCTTCACTACTTGCTCTTAGATATTTGTCGCACAAGCCTATATTGCATGTATTATGTGAATTAGATTTGGAACTTGGTAATCCAATTAAACTTGGCAATGCACAACCACTAATTACAGTACTTACTCCACAATATCTAAAAATGTTATCATAGTTTGGTAATGTATAAGATAGTCTAATGTAATTTTTTGCTAAAAATGTGGTATCCAAATTTTCCCATGTACCTGAGATCTGTGTAGTAATGTAATTTGAAGTGGATATATCATAATTATCAAAATTTATATATGCATATGATGCAGTTTTACTACCATCATATAACACAGCTGTTCCAAAAATCCAATTCCATGTATTCCCCCAAGTATTATTACTTCCCAAACACCATACACTGGTGTACTTGTCACTACCTACATAACCATCTAGCACTATCTTGCGATCACCTGTGGTACAAGTGAGAAAATCTTGTGAGTAATATGGAGTACTAAAGGCATATGCATATGCCATACCGGCTTTATTGAATGTGAGTCCCTCGCCTGCCGAACTTCCAATGCTACCTTTGAATCCTATAGAACCACCA
>JAFVZD010000119.1 GCA_017508345.1 Clostridia bacterium
GTACAATCTTTTGTTTTTCCATAATACTTACCTACCTTTATTTTTTGCTCCTAGCCCTATCTACTGCATCCAGCCAACCTTGGTACTTGGCACCCGCTACCTTGCGAGTAATACTAGGAGTGAATATCCTACCAATCTTGTATCTAGCACGCAATTCGTCATAGTCCTCAAATCTACCGAAGCATAGTCCACACGCAAACACAGCCCCCAATGCAGTACTCTCTGTTTCTTTTGACAAAATGACCTCATCCTGCAAGGTATCACTCTGTGTCTGCATTACTAGAGGATTCCTAGTCATACCACCATCCACTCTCAGCCCCTTGATCCTCACCCCCGCATCTGACTCCATCTTGTCTAGTACGGCACGCACGCTATAGCATACACCCTCCAACACTGCACGCACTACATGAGCCTTGGTAGTACCCAATGTCATACCTGTAATAGTACCTCTAGCATTACTGTCCCAAAAAGGTGCACCCAATCCACTCAATGCTGGTACAAAATATACTCCATCACTATCCTGTACTGACATAGCCACCTCAGTACTATTAGCAGGGCTACTCACTAATCCCATATTCTCATGCAACCATGTCACACAACTACCCGCATTAAATACACTACCCTCCAATGCATAGGTAGTCTTGCCATTTATTCTCCACGCAATAGTAGTCAGAGTCTTGGTACCATTCACAAATTTTGGCTTGGTACCAATATTCATCAACAAGAAACTACCTGTACCATATGTATTCTTTGCATTACCCTTGTCATAGCATGCTTGACCAAATAGACTAGCCTGCTGATCTCCGAGTATTCCACCAATCTTGATTACCTTGCCATTGATTACCGTATCACCTACATACTGCGTGCTATCCACTACATCAGGCAAAATATCCCTAGGCACTTGGAATAAATCCAACAACTCATTATCCCAATCATTGGTAGTGATATTATACAGCATTGTCCTACTAGCATTGGATGCATCAGTCACAAAACTCTTTCCATTAGTCAACCTATACACTAGATAACTATCAATAGTACCACAGCATAGTTTACCTTGCTTGAGTTTTACCTTGACATCATAACAATTGGTAAGCAACCAATGTATACTACTGGCACTAAAATAACAATTAGGTATCAATCCTGTCTTGTTGTATATCAACTGGCATGTAGGCCCGTCATTCTCCAATTTTTCACACACACGCTGTGTCCTAGAGTCCTGCCACGATATAGCAGGTGCTATTGGTTCACCCGTATCCTTATCCCACATTACTACAGTCTCTCTTTGGTTGGTAATACCCAAGCCTACTATTTCATCCTCATTGATATTACCAATGGTCTTGACCAAACAATTATGGATTTTTTTCCAAATTTCTCTAGCATCTTGGTCAACCCAACCGGGATTAGGATAGTACTGCTCAATTCTGGCAGAATGTATATTCACAATCTGGTCAATCATAGTATCATATAGCAGAGTCCTGACACTGGTAGTCCCCGCATCAATTGTCAATATATACCTATTTTTTTGCATCTTGTAACCTCTATTTTTTATTAATTAACTATATTGTATCAAAAAATATAAAATTTTACAAACATTTTTGCTATTTTTTTTTATATTTGTTTGACTTAATTTTTTATAAAGGATAAAATAATAGTGTAACTTAACTTAGAGGTAATTTATGAAGAATATCACTACACAAAATTTTGAGGTAGCTATAATAGGTGCCGGTATAGTAGGTACCGCCCTATTTAGCGAACTTTGCCGTAATGGTGTCCACTGCGTACTACTGGAGGCAAACGAAGATGTCAGCAATGGTAGTAGCAAAGCTAATAGCGGTATCATTCACGCAGGCTACGACCCACTACCTGGTACATTGATGGCCAAATACAATATACTGGGCAACAAAATGTATCCTAGTATGTGCAAACGCCTAGGCATTGGGTACAAGCAATGCGGTACTCTAGTAGTAGGTGGGATTGATGATCGTCCAAAACTAATGCAATTATTGGAACGCGGTAGACACAATGGTGTACCAGGATTACGCATTCTAGGTAAGCGTACTCTCAAAAAAATAGAACCTAACCTAGCAGACAGGATCAACTACGCATTGTATGCTCCTACTGGCGGTATAGTCAGCCCATACCTAGTATGTGTAGCGCTTGCCGAAGAAGGTATCATCAACGGCGGAACTGTAATGTGCGACTTTGATGTAAACAAAATTTGCTACAAAAACAACATTTATACAATTTGTGGTAACGAATTGGAATACCGCAAATCCGTACAAGCACGCTACATTGTCAATTGTGCCGGAGCGAATGCAGATTATATCAATACCTTGGTAGGCATCCCTAGTATCCCATGTCAATATGTAAAAGGCGAATACATCTTGCTCGACAAGAGTCAAGGCTCCTTTGTATCTCGCCCTATATTCCCACTACCTACTAGTGTAGGTAAAGGTGTACTAGCCATACCTACATTGCATGGTAATGTAATGTTTGGTCCTACAGCTACACCTTGTACAGCCACAGATACTAGTGTGGAGCAGACCGGACTAGATGCTATCAAGCAAAAAGTCATACTTTCTGTCAAGGCACCCAACTTTCGCAAAACTATCAAATTATTTGCCGGCGTGCGTGCCAAATGCGGTAACGACTTTGTTATCCAAAAATCCGATATAGCCAAGAATTATTATTATGCTATGGGTATCCAATCCCCTGGACTCACAGCAGGCCCCGCTATTGCTCTAGACCTATGCCAAAAATTACTAAAAGACGGCGTACAAGCCACACCAATCATTCCAAAAAAACGCACACCATACCCAGATGTATACTCTATGACAGATGCACAAAAAAAACAACTGATAGCCAAGAATCCCGACTATGGTAAGATTATTTGCCGTTGCGAAAATATTTCCCTTGGAGAGATTATTGACGCCATCCACAGCCCACTACACCCTACATCCATTGACGCTATCAAACGCCGTATCCGACCTAGTATGGGTAGATGCCAAGGTAGCTTTTGCCTACCAAAATTAATTGATATCATCAGTACTACTTGCAAAATCCCAAAAGAAAGTGTAACACTCTGCGGTAGAGGTAGCGAATTTATCACTGGCGAACTAAAAGAAAATGGCATTTTTGCAAAACGAAAAAAAGAACAAAAAATGATAGAAAAATTAAAAAGTGAGTAAATAGTATGAAAACAGATGTACTAATCATAGGCGGAGGACCTGCTGGTATCGCCACTGCAATATCGGCCTCACAGACCGGAGCCACAGTCACACTGGTAGAACGCGAACATCGTTTAGGAGGAATACTCAATCAATGTATACACAATGGTTTTGGACTGCACTACTATGGTGTAGAATTGACAGGCCCTGAGTACGCCAGACGATTAATCAACACCCTCAACACTTGCACCAATGTAACCACCATGCTCAATTCCTCCGTAATCAATATTAAAAAGAATAAAAGAGGTAAATTTGTAATACAAATAGCATCACCAGAAGGACTATTCAATATTACCGCCAAAAGTGTCGTACTGACTATGGGCTGTCGCGAACGCCCTA
>JAFVZD010000120.1 GCA_017508345.1 Clostridia bacterium
ATAGTGGAGAAAGGTGGGTTATTAATCAGTGAGAATATACCTACATTTTTGCCAAAAGGTTATGCCTTTGTGCAACGCAATAGGATTATCGCAGGTATTAGTATGGGGGTGTTTGTACCCGAGATGGGCGAAAAAAGTGGTGCAATGCATACACTCAACTATGCTAATGAGGAGGGCAGAATGATATTTGCCCTACCCGGTAATGTTAATAGTAGCAGTAGTATTGGTACCAACAATCTGATCAAGACTCTACAAGGTGCTTGTGTCACCGCTCCTAGTGATATCATCAACAATTACCCCGAGCACCAGATTGCAGTGATAAAAGAGATTAGAGCCAATTACAAACAATTGGACTTTTATGAAAATATTATTATGGATGCCCTCAAGATTGAGGAAACACATTTTGACGAATTATTAGACAAAACCAAATTAGAGGCAAAAAAGTTGTTAGGAATATTGACAACAATGGAAATTCGTGGTTTAATTAAAAAAGTAGCAGGTAACTGTTACACAATTTAGGAGGATATGATGAAATTAGTCATTATCGAGGGTCCCGGTAAACGAGATACAATACAAAAGTATCTAGGCAAAGATTATGAGGTAGTGGCCAGCAAAGGCCATGTGAGAGATTTGCCTGTTCACACACTGGGCATAGATATGAATAATAATTATGAACCAAAATACGAATTGATGCCAGACAAAAAAGATGTGGTCAAGACTCTCAAGTCCAAGGCTGAGCGCGCTAGTGCTGTATATCTAGCGACTGACCCTGATAGAGAGGGAGAGGCTATTAGTTGGCATATTGCTCATATATTAGACCTAAAAGATGACCAAAAGGTTCGTATTGTATTTAACGAGATTAGTAAGAATGCAATAGAAAAGGCACTGACAGAGCCTAGAATAATTGACCAAGATTTGGTCAACGCACAACAAGCACGCCGTGTGCTAGATAGGATAGTGGGTTACAAATTGTCCCCAGTTATCAGCCGCAAGATTCAACCCAAACTCAGTGCTGGTAGAGTACAATCCGTAGCACTCAAGTTGGTAGTGGATAGAGAGCGCGAGATTATTAACTTCAAGCCCGAGGAAAGTTGGGCTATTTCTGCTGAATTATCCAAGGCAAATACGGATGAAAAACACTTTAAGGCAACTTTGCAGTCCTGCAATGGTACCAAGTTTAAGCCAAAGAATGCTCAGGAAAAAGACCAAGTATTGCAAAATATTCAAGGTGCAGATTGGAGAGTAGCTGATGTCAAAAAGGCTATATCTTATTCCAACGCACCTGCCCCATATATCACTAGTACAATGCAACAAGATGCGCTCAATAAGCTCAATATGAGTCTAAAGCGTACTACTGCAGCAGCACAGAGTCTATATGAGGGAGTAGAGGTTCCAGGCAAAGGCAAGACCGCCCTAATTACTTATATCCGTACAGATAGTGTGCGTGTTTCTCCTGAGGCACAGGCCAAGGCTCGTGATTATATCACACGCGAATTTGGACCCAAGTATTGCCCTGACAAGCCTAATATCTTTACTACCAAAAAGAGTGCACAAGATGCCCACGAGGCAATACGCCCAATTTATATGGATATTACACCTAATATGGTCAAGGATATTGCTCCTGATTGCTACAAATTGTACAAACTCATCTATGAGAGATTTTTGGCTAGTCAAATGACCAAGGCTAGTTACAATTCTGTTACTATGGATATAGATGTGCGTAATTATACATTTAGAGCAGTGGGCAAGACATTGATTTTTGATGGTTATACTAGGATATACCAAGATTATCAGGCCAAGGACGCCAATGCTGACGAAGAAAGTGGCTCACTATTGCCAGAGATGATTGTCGGCGAGAATGCTATTTGCCACAATATCAAGGCGGACCAAAAATTCACTAGACCTCCAGCAAGATACACCGAGGCTAGTCTAGTCAAAGCAATGGAGGAGAAAGGTATAGGCCGTCCTGCTACATACGCACCTACTATTCTAGTGATTACCAATCGTGAATATGTGGTAAGAGATGGTAAATATCTCAAGCCTAGCGAGTTAGGTTGTGTAGTTACTGATACCCTAGTCAAGTACTTCCCAGATATTATGGATGTTACTTTTACCGCCAATATGGAGGCTAGCCTGGATGAGGTAGCCGAGGGCAAACAGAGTTGGCAACACTTGATAGACGAATTTTATGTAGATTTTGAAAAAGCCCTAATAGCCGCCAACGATGGTGAGCGTGCGCCAGTGGAAGAGACTGATGTGATTTGCGAGAAGTGCGGTAGCCCAATGGTAATCCGTACCAGCAAGTATGGTAAGTTTATGGCATGTAGCAATTGTCCAAAATGCAAAAATGTAAAAGATGTCAATGGACAAGACAAGCCCGAACAAACCACCGAAACAACAGATGAGATTTGTGAGAAGTGCGGTAGCCCAATGGTGGTACGCACTAGCAAATATGGTAAATTTTTGGCATGTAGCAATTATCCAGATTGCAAACATGTCAAGAATATGACAGTAGTAGTGGGTACTTGTCCAAAATGTGGAAAAGATGTAGTAGAGAAAGTTAGCAAGAAAGGTAACAAGTTTTTTGGTTGTACCGGTTACCCTAATTGTGATTTTGTTTCTTGGGACAAGCCCCTAGTCGACAAATGTCCAAAATGTGGAAAAAATTTGTATCAAAAAGAATTAATTGATAGTATCAAGACATATTGTGCTGACGAGAGTTATGGATATACCCAAATTGATAAAAAATAACTGTGGAGGTATCAAATGAAAGTTTCTGTAATAGGAGCAGGATTGGCAGGCTGTGAGGCTAGTCTGCAGCTAGCCAATGCGGGCATTCAGGTGGATCTGTACGATATCAAACCACAGTCATTCACTCCCGCACATGTGGACCCCAATTTTTGTGAATTGGTATGTAGCAATTCACTCAAATCCGATACGCTAGATTTTGCTACCGGATTGCTCAAACAAGAAATGCGTATGCTAGATTGCCAAGTGCTAGATATGGCATATCGTTGCAGAGTGCCTGCGGGCAAGACACTATCTGTCGACAGGCAAAAATTCGCTAGCATGGTTACTGAGGCTATCTGTTCAAATCCATTAATCAATGTGATTTGTCGTGAGGTTACTACTATTCCGGATGGGATAGTTATAATTGCTACCGGACCGCTTACCACACACGCTTTTAGTGAACATCTGCGTGATATACTGGGGCAAGACTTCTATTTTTATGATGCAATAGCTCCTATTATTTCTGCTGATAGTATAGATATGCAAAGTGTGTTTGTAGCAAATAAATTTGATAATTCGCAGGATGGAGATTATATCAATTGTCCTATGACCAAGTCGCAGTATGAGGAGTTTTGTACATTGTTGGTCAATGCTGAGCGTGTCAAATTACATGATTTTGAGGACCCAAAAGTATTTGAAGGATGTATGCCCGTAGAGGTTATGGCTAATAGAGATATCAACACCTTGCGTTGCGGTCCGCTCAAGAGTAATGGTTTGGTTCTCCCTGATGGTACTACACCATATGCGTGTGTGCAGTTGCGTAAGGAAAATATAGCGGGTGATGCCTACAATATGGTAGGTTTTCAGACCAATCTGACTTATCCTGAGCAAAAACGCATTTTTAGGACTATTCCCGGACTAGAGAATTGCGAATTTTTGCGTTATGGTGTAATGCATCGCAATACTTATATCAATGCTCCTAGACACCTCAATCATTATTTTCAACTAAAATCCAATCCTAATGTCTTTTTTGCTGGACAAATCAGCGGAATAGAAGGTTATGTAGAGAGTATTGCCAGTGGATTGATGGTAGGTATCAATGTGTCTAGATATATTCGCAAGATGCCACTAATAGAGTTCACAATTAATACTTGTCTAGGTGCATTGGGTAATTATCTAGAGAGTGCTAGCGAGCACAATTTCCAGCCTATGCACATCAATTGGGGATTATTAATGCCCATTAATGTACCCAAGGCACACAAAAAACAGGCTATGTGCGATAGAGCATTAGCCGAAATAACAAAAATTAAGGAGACAATATAATGGAAAAAATGATAGGTACTACCATAGTAGGTGTACGCCGAGATGGCAAGACTGTAATAGGTGGAGATAGTCAAGCCACATTAGGTGATATGATATTCAAAAACAAAGCCATCAAGGTACGCAAATTGTACGATGGCAAGGTAATTGTAGGTTTTGCAGGTACAGTTTCTGATGCTTTTGGATTGTTTAGGAAGTTGGAGGAATTGCTCAACAAATTCTCTGGTAATCTACAGCGCTCTGTAGTAGAGCTGGCTAGACATTGGCAGTCCGTAGATGGTGCTTATCGCAAATTAGAGGCTATGCTCATAGTGGCCAACCGCGAGCATATGTATGTGGTTATGGGCGATGGTAATGTTATAGAGCCAGATGACCAATTTATATCCGTAGGTTCAGGTAGTGTATTTGCACTAGGTGCTGCCAAGGCACTCTACGAGAATACCAAATTATCCGCTCGTGAGATTACCCAAAAAGCATTGGGAGTGGCTTCTGAATATTGTATCCACACCAACAACCACTTTGTAATAGAGGAGGTAGAGTAATATGGAATTATTGACACCAAAAGAGATTGTTTCTGCATTGGACAAGTATATAATTGGTCAGGACAAAGCTAAGCGCGCTGTAGCAGTTGCCTTGCGTAATCGTTATAGGCGTAGCCAGTTGCCTGATGACAAGGCAGAAGAAATCACACCAAAGAATATTATTCTAAAGGGACCTACCGGTGTAGGTAAGACCGAGATTGCTAGGCGTATAGCCAAATTGGTGCGTGCTCCTTTTGTCAAGGTAGAGGCTACCAAATATACTGAGGTAGGTTATGTAGGTCGTGATGTAGAGTCCATGATCCGAGATTTAGTAGAGACCGCTATCCGACTAGTTCGTGACGAAAAATTTGAGGAAATCAAAGACAAAGCCACTGATACTGTCAACAAACGATTGCGTGATATTCTGTACTCAAAATCCAACTTGACCGCTTCTCAAGAGCCTGAGAATTACAAAGATGTATTGCTCCAAGAGGTAATTGACGGCAAACACGATGATGATATCATAGAGATAGAGGTAACTGATACCCCTAGAGCCATAGAGATTATACCAGGTAACCAAGATAGCAATATTACCGATATGCTCACAGGTTTTATGCCAAAACGCAAGAAAACTCGCAAAATGGCACTCAAATATGCTAGGAGTCTATTGATTAATGAAGAGAGTTCCAAATTAATTGATATGGATGCCGTGACAGATGAGGGTGTACGCAGAGCAGAGCAAGAAG
>JAFVZD010000121.1 GCA_017508345.1 Clostridia bacterium
ATGCTGAGATATTGAGTGAACGTTTTGTGACACCACAATGCTTTGAGAGTAATATTATTACATTGAATGTCAATCAAGATATCGACCCGGATGAATTGTGTAATATACTGACTCGTGTGGGGTACGTGCGTGTGCAACAAGTGGAGATGGGGGGACAATATGCTAGACGTGGTGATGTTGTGGATGTTTTTCCAATCAATAGTAGGTTGCCATATCGATTGTATTTTTTTGATACAGTGATTGAGAATATCAAGAGTTTTAATGTAATCAGTCAATTTGCGATAGATGAATATGATACATTGCAGTTGTGTCCCAATGGTTATTCAATTTTACCTGAGGATGCTGTGTCTATTGCCAATAATATAGAATTAGGGTTGAATAGGGCGTCAAAGCGTGTTAATAGTGCGAGTAATCCACACGAGTATTTGTCAAACTTGTCAGACTTGAATGTGACAAAAGAAAACATACGTCATGGTATAACTTTGAGTACGTGGGGCTATTATAGTGTGTGGTCGCACACGGTCAGTATATTGGATTATTTACCTAATAGCGTAATATGTATTGACCAACCTAAGCAAGTTTACCAGAGCATAGTAGATTATCAAAATAGAATGTCGGATAGTATTCAAGATGCTATTAATACGGGATTACTATTGGACAAGCATAGTAATCTATTGATTGACATAGAAGAAATAACCGAGAGGTTAAAAAAATTCACTTGTGTAGCATATCAAAACATTCTTACGGCGAACAAGATGTTTGAACCTAATAATGTTATTAGTATGGATTGCATGGTAGTACCTAAGGTGTTGGGTAACTGGGAACAAGTGGGCAAAGAATTGGATAGACTATTGGATGATGGTTACAAAGTAGTGCTAAATTGTACAGATGCTAATGATGCAATGGCTTTGGAACAAACACTACAAAAGTATGGTAAAAAGGTAAATATAAGTAATAGTCAAAAGGATTGGAAAGAGAATACTTATAATATAATTATTGCTGAGTATGTAGTGGGATTTTGCTTTGTAGACACAAAAGTGGTAGTATTGGGTAGGCAGGAATTGAACTTGCGTAGAGAGAGTAAGAAAACTACTACCAAGAACAATAGAAAGTTGCAAGAGGAATTTAGCGTACCTAGCGTAGGTGAATATGTGGTACACGATATTCATGGTATAGGTGTTTGTGAGGGTGTCAAGCAGTTGACCATAAATAATGCAGTACGTGATTATTTGGTAATTAGTTATAAGAACAATGATAAATTGTATGTTCCTACCGAACAATTTGATATGTTGAGTAGATATGTTGGGGCAGAAAAAACTCCTACACTAAACATAATAGGTGGGGCACAATTTGAGAAAATTAAGTCCAAAGTGCGTGGGGAAATTAAGGAGTTGGCGTTTGACCTTTTGGCGTTATACAGAGAGCGTGAGAAACAAAAGGGTGTGAAGCTGAGTGTAAGTGCGGATATATACAAGGAAATAGATGATACGTTTAGGTACGAACTAACCAAGGACCAGCAAGAGGCTATCAATGATATTATGAGAGATATGGCATCGGGTAGGATTATGGATAGACTAGTGGTGGGGGATGTTGGTTATGGTAAGACAGAGGTGGCGTTGCGTGCTGCGTTTGTGGCGGCAATGTGTGGTAAACAAGTGGCAGTGCTGGCACCTACTACCATTTTGAGTGAGCAACATTACAATACGTTTAGTAGTAGATTAAAGGGATTTGGAATAGAGATTAGGTGCCTAAATAGATTTAAGTCAAGAGCGGAACAAAAGGAAATTTTGCAAGAACTCAAAGATGGTAAAGTTAATATTGTGTGTGGTACACATAGGTTATTAAGCAATGATGTGCAATTTTTTGATTTAGGATTGTTAATACTAGATGAAGAACAGAGATTTGGTGTGGGTGACAAAGAAAAAATCAAGACAATTAAGAAAAATGTACACGTATTGACATTGAGTGCTACCCCAATACCTAGGACATTGCATATGTCGCTAGTGGGTATACGGGATATATCCATTATTGGTACGCCACCAGTAGATAGATTACCAGTGCAAACAATGGTGATGCAATATAATCACAGTTTGATAACCACTGCGGTTAGAAAGGAATTGGATAGACAAGGGCAAGTTTTGGTGGTATATCCTAGGGTAGAAACCATTGATGAATTTGCTAGCAAGTTGAGTAAATTATTAGGCGGCGATGTGCGTATTGGTATTGCACATGGGCAAATGCACAAGGATAAGCTAGAAGATATAATGGTTTCGGTTTATCGTGGCGAAATAGATGTGTTGGTGGCCACCAGTCTAATAGAGAACGGTATAGATTTGCCTAACGCTAATACGATTTTTGTAATTAGTGCGGATTTGTTCGGTTTATCTCAATTGTATCAACTACGTGGACGTGTGGGGAGGGGGAATAAACTAGCATATGCATATTTTACTTATATGGATGAAGCTAGGCTAAGTGATACATCATATCTTAGATTGTCTACCTTAATGGAATTTACACAACTAGGTAGTGGTATAAAAATCGCTATGCGAGATTTGGAGATGCGTGGTGCGGGTAATTTATTGGGTGCCAAACAACACGGTCAAATGGAAAAAGTGGGTTATGATATGTATTGTAAACTACTGGATATGGAGATAAACGAATTGCGTGGCGTGAGTGTGGTGCCTAATAGAGGGGTGAAATTGGAGATAGATTGGGGTGCTTCTATTCCTCAAAAATTCACTGCACAAGATACGGAAAGAATGGAATTGTATAGTATGATTGTGAGTATAAACACGATGGAAGATTATGAGGATGTAATTTGTAATATTAGAGATAAGTATGGTAGTGTTCCGGAGAACGTTGTGGGATTGTGTAAAGTGGCATTGCTAAAAACCATGTGTATACGCAATGGTATAGAGAGATGTATTTTGACAAACAAAAAAGTAGCTATGTATGTGGCATTAGACAATACCCAAGATATGGACAATATTATGGGTAAATTGAATAGTGGTACAGGTTTTAAGGTATACAAAAAGGATAATTGGGCAATATTTGAATTACAGAATGTGTCTACTAGTGCAAAGAATTATGATAAAGTGATAAAAATGTTGAATGTATAGACAAAATGTAGCCTCAAAAAATTGACAGAATTGGGAAATTGATGTATAATGACCTGTAACTAGATATTGTAGGAGATGGAGAAAGTGAAGTTTTTTAAGAAAATGACCTTAGTTGCACTGACACTATGCTTGTGCTTGGTGCCTATGTTTGCTGGATG
>JAFVZD010000122.1 GCA_017508345.1 Clostridia bacterium
GTGATTTGTAAAAAAAATGGGCTGGATTTGCCACTTTGGAAATAAATTGAATTATTATTACTAAAAAAAGTTGGGCTGGGTTTGCCACTTTAGGAAAAATTAAATTATTGATACTAAAAAAGTTGGGCTGGATTTGCCGGCTTTTTTGAAATGTTTGGATAGTTTGTGGTATGTGATTTGTAAAAAAAGTTGGGCTGGATTTGCCGGCTTTTAGTGGGGATAGGGGAGGGAGTGATTGGGCTGAAATAATGGGGGATATGAGGGGGAATGTGAGTGGGGTATTGGGGGAAATAGTAGCGGGGGTGGTGGTGGCGAAAAAGAGAAAAATTTGGAAAATAAGCAACACAATGTCTTGACAAAAATATATATGTATGGTATCATCAAAAATGTAGTGTATGCTATGCATAGATTTTGCTGAGAGATTGGCAGGAGATAGGTGCGAGATGTGGAGATTGGGCAATATCTACATAGCACTTTTTTGATTAAAAACACGGAAAAAAATAGTAAGGGGAGGTAGGAGATGCAAAAATACATTGACAAGCAATGGCAGTTGGCGATGCAGGATTTTAGCAAGGACATTACTAGCATTGGAATGGACCTATGGATTAATCCGCTGGAGCCGATTAATATTGACGATGAGAAATTGGTATTGGTAACTCCTACAGCTATGGCTAGAGACACTATATTGCGTACTTACGCATCCAAGATTTTGCCGATTATCAAGAAGTATTTTAATGTATCTGACATTGAATTGGTATTATTGGAGGACAGGGAGAATTACATCAAGGAATACCAACTGTCGCATCCAGACATGGCAGAAAATTTGGATGGAGTGACCACGACACCGCCTACCTTACAGAATCCGTTTAATCCAAGGTATACATTTGAGAATTTTGTGGTAGGTACTACTAACCAGGTGATATATGCTGCAGCGAGGACGGTAGCTGAGCAGCCGGGTAGTAGGTTTAATCCATTATTTATCTATGGTGGCACGGGACTAGGCAAGACACACCTTTTGCACGCGATTGGTAATTACATTTGGGAACACAAGACGGGGAACATCAACATTATGTACACCACATGTGAGGACTTTTGTAATGATTTTATCGAGTCATTACGCAAGCGTAAAGAGAAGGGAATGATTGAATTTAGGACCAAGTACCGAGAGGCGGATGTATTGCTCATTGATGACATACAGTTTATAGGGAACAAGGAGGGTGTGCAGGAGGAATTCTTTAACACATTCAATACTTTGTACCAGGGGAACAAGCAGATTATCATCACGAGTGATAGATTACCTAAGGACATACCGACACTGACAGATAGGTTGATTAGTAGATTTGCTAGTGGGTTTATGCAGGACATTCAGAGGCCGGATTTTGAGACTAGGTTACTCATAATCCAAAAGAAAATTGAATTAGAGGGATACAATTTTGTGGCTGGGCTAGATTTTAATCTAGCGGAGAGGCTGAATGACTACAACATTCGTGAGATTGAGGGGATATTAGCGAAGTTGTATTTTTATGCGACCATGCACGGGCAATCTGCCGTAACAAAGGAAGTAATGGAAGAGGTAATGATTAGTCTAGGTCAGGAGGAGCAACGCAAGAACAATACCTTGGCCCCTGAGAGCATAATTGATGCGGTGTGTGACTATTACACCATATCCAAGCAGGATCTAGTGGGTCGCAAGCGTAATAAGGAGATAGTAGAGCCTAGACAGGTATGTATATACTTGATGTGGTCTATGCTGACTATACCGTTGTCCACTATTGGACAGGTATTTAGCCGTGACCATACTACCATTATTCACGCAAGGGACAAGATACTGGACCAGGTGAAGAATCATCCACCTACAAAAAAGGTGATTACAGAGATTACCCAACGAATCCGTGAGCGTGTGGGTAAGCAATAAGGTACTCAGTTTATAGCAATAAAAATAAGAGGGATTTTTTTAAAAAGACTTTTGACATAACAAAAAGGCTAGCCAGCGGGGGTTAGCCTTTTTGGATTGATATATAATAGTGGGTAAAAATA